>NZ_JAXUHN010000090.1:0-153422 GCF_035916875.1 Methylomicrobium sp. Wu6 | reverse complement strand
TGGAGAAATACATTGCTGCCTACAACACGGGAGCGCAACCTTTCGTTTGGAAGAAACGCGAAGTCGTTGGCAGCCAGATCAAAAATACAATCTCTATCTTATGCAATTAGACACTAGCTTCAGTGACGCTCGCCTTCTCCAAATATGGATTCGCTAGTTGGCGGCATTTGTTTGCCCATTTAACCGACGTTTCCATCTCGAAACGCTGACCATGCATCTCTTCGCTGCTGCTGTGACCATCGGCCCGCGCCCTGCGCAACGGCTTCGGCAAGCTGAAGAATCTTACTAATCAGGAAATCAGATCCAACATAGGATTTTTTGAATGCGCGGAAAAATATGAAGTCGTTTAACACGAATTGGACAACGAAGTTCGACAATCAAACCAAATAACCGGTCATTGGCCCAATTCGGTTACGATCACATCGATGCCGTTCTGCCGCAAGCGAGAACGGATCACGCTGACGCTGCTCATCCGCGTATAGGGACCTAACACGACGCGGTGCCAGATTACGCTGCCCACCTTGGTTTTTTCGATCCGGGATTCGATCCCCATCAAGGCCAGCTTGGCGCGCAGGTTATCGGCTTCCACAGCTTCTTTGGAAGCCCCCGCCTGTAGAATATAGTGAGTCGCCTTGGCCTTGCCGACCCGCTCCTCGCGCGTGCGGGTGTTGATCTCATGATCGGGCACGACGGTTTCTTTTTTAGGCAAATACTGATAAAAATGAAATTGCGGACCTTCGGGCTTGGGCGGCGCTTCGACTTTTTGTGTGATTTTATCCGCCGGCTTTTCCGCCGAGCCGTCAGCCGGTTTTTCTGAAACCGGCGAATTGGCGGCCTGCTGGGGAGTGGTTTGTTTGGCGCCCTTGCTGCTGACATAGAACAGGAAAACCACGAAACCTATGATCAACGCAGTGATCAGCATCCATCGCCATATCGACATGCCGTCTTTCTGCTTGGGCTTGCGGCCGCCGCGCGGGTCCTGTGCTCTGTATTTGTAGTCTCTGGCCATGTTACATCGTCTCAGGGGTAGTGATGCTCAACAATCCCAAGCCGTTAGCTAGCACCTGTCTGACTGCGGCGATCAGATTCAAACGGGCGTTGCGCAGTGGCGCGTCCTCGACCAAAACCTTATGCGCGTTGTAGTAGGCATGGAAATCGTTCGCCAATTCGCGCAGATACAGGATCAATTGATGCGGTTCGTGTTGCAGCGCGGCGCGTTCCAGGATCTCGGGATAGCGCGCCAGCTTTGCGACCAGATTCAGTTCGTGTTCTTCATTCAGTAAGCCAAGGCTTTCCATGCCGAGGGGCAAATTCCTGTCCAGCCCTTTCTCGTCGAGCTGACGGAACACGCTGCATACCCGCGCATGAGCGTATTGCACATAAAACACCGGATTGTCGTTGGTTTTGGAAGTTGCCAGCTTCAAATCGAAATCCATGTGCTGCTCGGAGCGGCGCAACACATAGAAGAAGCGAGCCGCATCCTTGCCGACTTCGTTGCGCAGTTGCCTCAACGTAACAAACTCGCCGGAACGGGTCGACATCTGCACCTTTTCTTCGCCACGGTACAGCGTTGCGAACTGCACCAGCAAGACTTTCAGTTTGGAGGCATCGGCTCCGAGAGCGGTCATCGCGGCCTTCACCCGCGGAATGTAACCGTGATGGTCGGCTCCCCATATATTAATGATCTGCTCAAAGCCTCGATCCAACTTGTTCATGTGATAGGCAATATCGGACGCAAAATAGGTATATTGGCCGTTTTCGCGGAGCACCACGCGGTCTTTTTCATCGCCCAATCGGCTCGAGGCAAACCAGATTGCACCGTCCTGTTCGTAAAGATGTCCACCGGCGCGCAGCCGATCGAGTGCCTTGGAGACCGAATCGTCTGCCAACAGGCTACGCTCCGAAAACCACTCCTGATAGTCGACACCGAACTCCTGCAAGTCGTCGCGGATGTCGTCCAGAATGTTGTTCAGGCCAGCCTGAAAAAAATGCTCGTAATGCGTGCTGCCGAGCAATTCCTTGCACCTGGCGATCAACGCATCGATATGGATTTCCTTGTCGCCGCCTTGCGCTTCGTCGGACGGGATGTTTTCGAACACTGTCTCGACCGGAAAGCGGAAGTCTTCGCCAGACGCTTTATGAATCGCCCAGGAAATGTCGCGCACATATTCGCCGCGATAGCCGTTGCTCGGGAAATGTATGACTTCGCCGCAGTCCTCGAGGTATCTGAGCCAAATACTCGTCGCGAGAATGTCCATCTGACGGCCGGCATCGTTCACATAATATTCACGGTGAACGTCGAAACCCACCGCGGCAAGCAAGTCGGCGACGACAGAACCGTACGCCGCGCCACGACCATGGCCGACATGCAGAGGACCAGTCGGATTCGCCGATACGAATTCGACTTGAACCCGTTTTCCGGCACCAATTTTGCTTATACCAAATTCAAAGCCCTTATCATGGATCGTGCGGATAATTTCGTACTGGCCCATCGGATCGATGAAGAAATTGATGAAACCAGGCCCCGCGATTTCAACTTTAGTGACCGCGTCGTCCTGCGGCAGCGCCGCAACTATTTCCTCGGCTAATTGACGGGGATTTGATTTGGCCGGTTTGGCCAGCACCAGTGCCAGATTCGATGCAAAATCGCCATGCAGGGAATCCTTGCTGTGTTCAATGTTAATGGCCGGATCGACATCCTGGGGCAGTACGCCATCGCTTTGCAGTTTTACGACGGCCAGACGTAGCAATACCTCTAGTTTTTTTTTCATTACGGGTAAACAGATGAAAGAATCAGAAAAATATCGCCCCATTATCCATCAAAATCATCCGATTATCCATTCGGCCAGCGGCAGACTTTTGGAATGAAGGGTCTAGCCCACAGATTCGCCTATTAATTCTACTTTGTCAGATTTCATTCCATCGCCACCTGAGACCGTTTGGCGTGGGACTCTTTGGCCTTTTGCTTCAGATAATGCCGTTTGCCGATAATGTCCGCCAATTCTTCGGCCATGATGAAGCGCGGCGAGATAAATGAGCATGGAATTGCGCGATAAATGGCACACTTACGGTTTGCGCATATTAAAACTTAATTGCTCATTGTAGAACTAATCGAATCAAAATAGCTTTTTTCGGCAGCGTAAACCTGCTGATAATCTTGCGCTGCCTTAACCGCTGCTGTCGCAACATTCGACACCGATTTGACTGATTTAATCCAATCCCAGCCGGACTGAATAGTATCCCGTTCTGCCCGGTCGGACTGACTCCATTGAGACTTTCCACGATCTTGCAACTCCATCACCCTGGTCATGTTATTTAGCTGCCGCCAGAACGGCATTCGGGCGTTGATGATATCGCCAGTCTTTGCATTGATACGCGCGATTGATTCAGCCTTCAGCTGATCCAACGCGCGGTCGATCTTAAACGGCATTGACTGTCTCCTGCCAATCCAAATAAGGCCAACACGAAATGCGCAATGCATACGTACCGGCTATCGATGTGCTGAAAGTATCGCTGCCGCTAATCGGACCAGACACGCTTTCACCTGTATCAACATTCGAAGCGGAAAATACTGCGCCATCGGGCACACCGGTAAGCGTCGCCGCATCAAGACAGTCGGCTGTTATTGTAGTCTTATCGATAATTGTAGCCTGTGTGGGCCGCAGAATGGGCGTCTCAAATTCGACATACATTTCATCGCCGTGGAATTCTCCTTCTATCCATGAGTATTCCGACAAAGCCGATTTTTGGCCCTGCGGATTCTGCCCCGAATAAGTGCAGATGATTTTTCCTTCCTCGTTATAAAATGTCAGCCCTACATTCATTATCGCTTTCCCGTAAAACAGATCAATGTGGTTGTCACGTCAAGCCCTGGAGTGGATGCCCAAATATGAGTTCCGGATCCATCACTGGCTTGGACATAAACTTTTAGCTGGTCCGTATTATTGGCAATGTATGACACTGTTTTCGAGACTGTAAATGTAATCGAATGGCTACCCAGATTTTGCCGCCCAGAAATATCAAATGCCCACCCCTCGACTAGCGTGTTTGACGCGCCTCGCCGCAACACCAATGTCACATACCCTGGGTCTGAATCTGTAGTGGAAATCTCCAGCGTAATCAGAATAATGCGATTGATCGCCAAATCCACAGACACTGGCGTCAGCGTCAACGCCAGTTGCTCCACATTTTTAGCAGTGATTGTGGTAGGGCCTCCAGACGCGGATTCGGGCGCAGTGATTGCCCCTCCAGCAACTTGCAATGAGCCTATCGCGGCGCTCGCAATATAAGTGCTGATATTAAAGCTGGTTAACTGATCAATCTGCCCCATTGACTTGCCGCCCAGACCTGCGTATGTCACAGATCCGCCACCGGCGCCCGATAGCACGCCGGCGCTGTTGATGCTGATCAGGTTATTTTTGATGTTTTCAGCGCCCGTTAACGCCGACAAATTTCCGGGTCTACTCGCCAGCGCAGCCCAGTCAAGAACATTAGACATCCCACCCGCATTTAATATGATATTGCCGGAGGGATCGCGAATTGACAGCCCATTAGCGTTAATCTTAGCCGCCGAGACGCTGCCCGAAACCAGAAGATTGCCATCGATAACAGTTCCCGGCGCGACCCATGCCGAACCGTTCCAATATTTTGTCATCGCGAAGGTGCTACCATTACTGATAGTCACCGTATCACCGTAGACTTTTCCGGCAGGATAGATGGCGGTTACAGCGCTATTGGCGGTCGCATCGTTCCACAAAGATCCCGACGTATAGAATTCTCCACTGCCACGCGTGCCATCGGCCCCCGAGCCTCCGGCGGCTCCAGCGGTCGCTTTTGCCACGGTGAACAACAAAGCCAAGCTCGCGTTTTTGTATGTCGCGGTGAAAGTGATAGACCCGATGGCTGCCGACATGGCCGTCGCCGAGTACGCGCCTGCACTGTTGATACTTGCGGTTAGATTGGTCGCGCCAGAACTTGAGAAAGAGCAATTCGCCGTAACGTCAGCCCCCCCCATGAACACAAGAAAGTCGCCAGATGCCTGGGTAAAATCGGAGACAACGCCAGACGCGTTGGCAGGCAGCGTAACCGCCGGCCGCGTCAGAAATCCTGACAACGCATCGGTCGCCTCGCCGCTGGCGCCGTAATAATTTGCGGGATGCCAGTCCGATCCATTATTCGAATCAAGCGCGCGCAGCCAGGGCGCAGTATCGACCAGATTGCCGGAAGCAGCGGGCAATACGCTAGCACCGCCCGGCGGCAGCGACGCGGCAATAACAAGCTGGCCGGAAGCATCTTTATACAGCGCCATCAGGCGGCAACCTCAACTACGTTAAATGCGGCCTGATAGTTAGTCAAATACGGATTTTCAATCATTGACAGCTGTTGCAGCGTGCCGAGAAAGTGCCGTTTCTGATTATATGTCGTGTCGGACGGATCGACGACCAGCAACACCTCACCGTCAATGCCGCAGATTTTCTGCAATTCCAACGTCTGGCCCAATGCCTCGGCCTCGGTCATCCAATCAAGCTTGAACGAGAACACGCGCTCGCCGGGCTTGCGGTCGAAATACTTAACGCCGCCAACCGATCGCGATACCGCCGTGTTGTTCTGATAGCCTATCTCGGCGCCTTTCGAGTAATTATCCGCCGGCGCCAGGGCCGGGCCGATAAACAGCCTGCCGATTTGCACATAGCCGGCCACGTTCGACGTATCGACAATCTCAAGCCGCCAGTACCGAGCGGTGACCGCGCTATCGAGGCCAAGGATCAGATCAGGCGTCTGCGCGTTGGCGGATGTTGTGCCGGAATCGTAGAGACTGGTGGCGAATGTATTGTCATTCGAGCCGCGCAGCCGATAGGTTGCGCCGCTCGCCGAGATGTTGGTACGGATCGCGCCGAACGCCTGCACCGCCTTGGCGCCGCCGAGGTCGATGTTGATCAGGGTCGAGGCAGCCAAAGCGTTTGTCGCGCGCGCGACTTTCGATAAAATCCGGCTCTGCAGGTTCGCCAGCGGCAGCGACGCATTCCAGCTTCCGCCCGACAGGGTAGCCGAGTCGATCAGATTGTTGTAGCCAAGCTTCAGGTTCTTCATCCCCAGACCCTAAGATTCACGCTGTTGTTTTGATAATTCGATTCGAGGCCGATCACCCGCAGCAACTTTCCTAAATCTAATTCGAATCGTGCGATCTGCACGAACACCACGACACCCAAATCGAGCGCGGCCAGCAGTTCCGCATTAACGCGCGCCTCAATGTTGTAGATTTCTCGCTCCACTTTAAACAAGCCCAGGCGGCGATCTGCCTCCGGAGCGGCATTGCCGACACCGGTGAGCAGGGTTTCATAATTGACCTCCTGCGCCAAGAGATGCGCGGTCTTAACCGATGCGTCCCGTGCAATCGTCTGTCGGCTGGGTTTCTCAAGCCAGTTGCGGCGGTCTGCTGGCACCACGCCGGCCAGCACGTCGCCGGACTGAACGGTATGGTTGATGTCGTATGTCAGCGTGATCTGCCATGCCGGCACCGCAAGTCCGTTCAGGCTGGCCACCTCGCGCTCGATATTCAATATCTCGATGTCGGTTAGTGTGGCGACCGGCGATCCGGACGGCGCATCGAACCGGGAGACGCGGAAGCGGCCAAGCTGGTCAAATCCCCACCAGGCGCCGACGCTCGCGCAAACCTGATCGAGCGCCTCGGATACAGTCATCCCGTCTGTCACCCACAACCCAACGCTACCGGCATTCTGGCCGTCCAGCGTCGTATAGTCGGCGGCGACCGTATCGCCCGATGAGATGCCGCCAGGGCCTGTCGCCAGATCATAGGCGATTTGCGCGGCGGTGCAGTCTTCGATAGCGCTGGATTGCCATGCAACACAAGTGATCTGTCCGGCCGATGGACTACCGAGACGAAATAGGCCGCCGGCCTTCCAAACTCGAAAATAGCCAGCGGACGGCGCGTTCGCCTCCATGTCGGCCTGGCTTGCGTAATCAGCTCCACGCCCTAAATACGAGCCCTTATCGAATACGTTGACGACCTCGGCCAGCGTACCTGTGGTGATCTGGTAGATCAGTCGGCTACTGTTCACCAACATTGGCGCGATATTGTGCACGCGGCCGTAGAATAGCGGCTTCGGCGTATCTTTCAGCTCGGCCGCACCCTCCAGGCCGTTCGGTAGCGCGTTGCTGCCGGCATAGACAGATGTTTGCAACGGCTTGGTCAGCGCGGTCATGCGATCGCGCAGACGAAATGAAGCACGCTCCCATTCCAGCGCGATCTGCTCCATGATCCCTTTCAGCACGGTCACAAAACTGGAATAGGCCGCCGTATCGTCGCCAACCTTGATAATCATGTCGCGTCCGTCAACCGCATAATGCGCCAGATAATCGAGTCCGCCGTCGCTATTGACCAGCGTCATCTCGCCATAGCTCGATTGCGCCGCGCCGCCAATCTGTCCATCCGCGAAAATCTCGCGGCGTATCAACGCCGGCTGCTCGATGTGCGGCTCGTAATAGTTGCCTGTCGCGTTGTCGATGTAGCCGGTGCCGGAACAGAAGCGCAGCGTCTCAACCGACGATGTATTCAGATTGTAGGCGGTAACTTCCGCCAGGTAGATCATCATGCGGCGGACCCCAGACGCGTCTTGCGCTCCATCGCGCCCATGCTGGCGGCAAGCCTGTCCAGCCGGTCGACCAGCGCCTGATTCGCCGCCACCTGCAATTTCACCAGCGCCGTCAGTTCGGCGTTTGTCTTTCTCAGCTCGGCAATCACCGCATCATTACCGCCCGCGATGATCGCCTGTGTTTGCCGGTGGTTTTGCACGCGAGTCGGGCGCTCGAAGTCGATCAGCTCTGGGCCGTTTTCGCCGACGACCGTCATGCCCGATGTCCAGCCGCCTCGCTCCTTAAACTTGACCTTGCCGAGCGCCTTTCGCTGTGCCGTCAGCCCGGACAATTGCGCCGTCATATAACCGCGATTCGGATCGTTCTTGGGCGCGGCATTGATTTGCGCCTTCAGTTCCTGAATCGCGCCGGTCAGCTCTTGATAAGCCTGCGTCTTTTGCAGTTCATCGTCACCGCCGAACAACCAGGCTTTGATCTGTTTAGCCAGCAGCGCATTGGCCGCCTTGACAGCCGCCTTCTGCGCTTTTGTCGCGGAGTCAGGCAGCGCGTCGATATTCGCGGCCATCTGCTCTTCGGTTATGTCCTGAAAGTTCTTGGTTGGGCCGGTAACGGGTTGCAAATTATCGCCAGCTTGTTGATCGAAGGCGCTGCCTTGCTGCGCTACGATGCTGGCGATCAGATCGGCAAGGCTTTGCAGGCTGCCTGCCAACTGATTCGCAGCCGCCGATGCCGCATCTTCCGCGTCGGCATTACCACCCAGGGAGTCGCCGAAACTGTTCAACGTGCTCGATACATTAGCGAATATCTCGGCATATTGCGGCGATGAAGCGTAATAACTGCGCGCCTCGGTCAGATACGCCTGCGCGCTGCCGGCCAGACGGCCGAGCGCGGCCTGATCGCCGGCCTGCGCTTTTAATAGGTCAGTGCCGTACTGGCCTTGCGCCTCGCGCAACCGCTGCTCCGGATCGAGCGGGCTTAAATTGCTCAGCTTCAGGCTATCGACAAAATCACGCAGACTGCCAACCGCTTGCGCGGTCTTGTTGATCGCGGCAATCTCGATATTGTAGCGGCGGGTCAGCGCCGACTGGATGCGGGCGATATAGCGCGCTTGTTCGGTCGGGTCGGTAGACTGCTTCAACAGTTCGTAGAGCGGCGCGGTATCCTCCGGCGTCGGCAGCGCCCCGGTCAGCGTGGCGATTTGATCCGCAATCGAACTCGTCGCATCGGTCAGCGGCGCCAGATATTGTTCCCTGGCCTGGGCAATCGCCTTCGCGCGCAGCCCCGTCAATTCGCTCTCGGCGATTTTTAGCGACCGGGCGTTGGCCTCCAGCGCAATTAACTGATCGTTCAGCGCGCCAAGCTGCGCGGCCAGCGTTGGGCCAAGGCCGGCTAACTGGCGGAAGGCGGTGAGCGTGTCGTTTTTCAGCGCCGCGATCGCACGCTGGCGGGCCGCCTCGATGTCGGCCTCGGCGAAGCGGTATTTTTTCGCCTTGATAGCCATATCGTCAAATTGCGCATTGATCTCTTTCAATTGCTGCAATGCCTGCCCGTATTCTCCAACGGCCAGGCCGATGCTATCAATTTTCTCGATAGCTTTCGACAACTGCTTCAGCGATTTGCTATCTCGAATCGCTTCGCGGTAATGCAGATCATCCTGGCCGGCACGATTACGCTTGATGACGGCCAGCGCGGCTTCGTCAGCCAGCGTCTTAAAATTGCCGCCGCTGCTCAACTGCCGCGCCCAAAACTGGCCGCCCTTATCCAACAGTCCGCCCTCGAACTGGTCTTTACCGGTCTTGTCCAGTTGGTGCGTAAACATCGTATTGAAATCGCGGAAAGACATGTTCAGTTGATGCCCGAGGCGGGTGACCATGTCGCCGAACTGTTTCGTGAAATCTATTGTGTTCTGCTTATTGCCGCCTTCCTCGGCGCCGCTCTTGCCGATCGTCATTTTGCCGTTGCTGTAGCGGCCTTTCGTCCACTCGGTCGGCTGCGGGATCTTCTCGCCCATCAGGAATGTGCCGAGCAGGTCGCCGAGCGGACCGAAGGCCTGGCCGAGCATGTGGCCGATCAAGCTCGGCTTGCGGCCAGGGAACAATTTCGCGCCGAAGTTCATCACCATATTTTTTAAAGGCGCGATCAGCTTGAACAGCGGGAAAAAGTTGCCGACCATATCGGTAACCGAATTTTCCAGGCCGACCACGGTTTGTAGCGATTTGTTTTGCTGGCCGTTTTGCCAGTTGACGGAGCCCGCGCCGGGGATCATTTTCGCCAAAGCTCCCACAGTAGCCCATCCAAATCCGCCGCCATTCATGCTAGTCATGCTGAATCCGCCAGACTTGCCCATCGAAAAGATGTCACCTAAAAGGCTATTAATTCCACCGCCACCATTAGTAAATGCCTTCTTAATCATTCCCTGAAAATTCTGCGCCATGATTTGGCCCAGCGTTTTGGATATTGTATTTTGTATATTGTTGAAGAAGTCAGAAAAGCTTTTTAAAGCGTCGCCGTTCAACAGATTCTCGAACATTTGCGCCATTGAATCCTGGATATTTTCCGCCGCACGCTTCCATGCCGCCTCCATGAAATCCGCCGTTTTCTGGCTGCCGCCATCCGTAACATCGTTGATTGTTTTTTCTGCCGATTTGCGCTGCCTGACGTAGTCTTCGACCTGCTTAGGATCAAGATCAGGATTTTTATCGATGGTGTCCTTTAGTTCTTTTTCTAATGCAATTCGCTCGCGTATCTCATCATTTGTTTTTCCTTGAAGCCTTAATTCCTCGGCAAGTTTTGCAAGGCGCTGCGCTTCGGCTGCATCATCGTGCAGCTTATCCAATGCATTGGCCTGATCGACCATTTCAGCCCACATATCATTGCGGCGCTGATCGGCGTCGAGTTCGGCCCACTTTGCCTGCAACGCGGATTTGATCGCCTCGACCTCGGCGCCCTTGGCCTTGGCCAGCGAGTGGGTCAGTTCTACCGCGCGCGAACGCTCCTTTTCCGACAATCCGATCAATGCTGTTTCTTGCTTAATCGCTTCGATCGTATCCATTACCGCCCGACGTCGCGACTGTTCTGCCGTGATCGCCCTGGTTGATGATTTAACATGAGCATCGGTAGCCACGGCGCTTTCGCTCAATGATTTTTTCAAGCGGGCACTGCTTTCTTCCTGTGCACGCTGCTCCTGTGCGCGGAATTGATCGAGAACTAGCGATCGCTGAACTACTTTATCCGATATCGTTTTTTGCAGATCTTCAAGTTGTTGCTTTTCCCGCGCCAAATAAGCGTCGAATATTGGACCACGGCCGCCGCTGCCCTGGATGTTCTGAACCTTAAGCTTTTGCTGTTCAAGGTCGGCATACATCCGTTTCAGTTCGGATTCGGAGATTCGCGCATCGAGCTTAGGCGTACTTATTCCGGTCAGCTTTACATTCAGTTCATCCAAAATATCGGCAAGATAACTGATATTTTCCGCCGCGCGCGTCGTGAAACGCTTGATTGCATTTTCGGCGTCAGAATTTAGCAAATTATCTTCAAGCCGTATCCAGGCATCGGAAAAATTGCTGACAGCACCGCTGATGGTGTTGACCGCATCTGCATTTGCTCCGGATGCAAGCTCTCCCATTTTGACGGTTAATTCCTGAATAGCCGCTCTGCCAAGCTCGCCTTTTTCCGACATTTTTTGCAGCTCCGCAGAATTTTTGCCGGTAGCTTTAGCCAATATCTCCCAGACAGGAACACCACGCTCGACCAGTTGCAAAATCTCCTCGCCTTGTAGTTTGCCCTTGGCCCATGCCTGCCCCAAGGCTAGGGTAATTCCGTTCAACGTTTCAGTCGATGCACCTAGTTTGCTAGCCTGATTGGTAATGGCCAACATGGTTTGGTTTGTCGGCTCCAGCCCGAAGGAACGGAGCTTGATAAACGTATCGGTCAACGCTCTGACCTCGAACGGGGTATCCCGCGCGAAATCCTGCATCGTGGAAAATGCTTGTGCCGATGCTTGAGCAGAGCCGGTAACAGAGGTTAGCGTCGCGCGTAAATCCTCCATTTCCGAATTAACTTTGATGATATGGACACCGAAATCGAACAATGCCTTGACAGTGAATGCCGAGGCCACGCCAACCGCGAACTCGCGTAATGTGCCGCGCAAAGTATTCAGCATCCCCCCGGTTTGGGCTGCGCTTTGCTGGGCTGCATTGGCTTGGTTTTGTTGCGCTTGAGTGAGGCGATTGAGATCATCCGTAAGCAAGCGCACCTGGCCATCGACCTCGCGCCCATCGATCTTGATCTTAACGCCTAAAACAATATCGTCCGCCATACTCTCAGTTAGATTTCCTGTTCATTACCGCCATCGCCGCGCGCTCCATAACCTGAATCGCCGTGAAAAGCTCGCCACGTTTGGCTTTCTTCTGCGTTAACTCCAATACACATTTAACGCCCGGATAATTCATCCCTAAAACTCCGCCCATTGGCCCGTAATGCCACTGGGTTGCGCAACGGCAAAATGCCTCAACAGCGTCCCAGTTATCTGGATCGACCGGAAATTCCGGGTCTTCCTCGTCTTCCGCGTCTTCTTTCGGCAACTGGATGCCGAGAACCTCGGCATCCTCGGCCAGCACCTTGCCGTCATCCTTGCCGCCTATCGCCCAGTGCTCCGCGGCTTCTTTGAGTTTTTTCTTTTATGTTCCCCCATGGCAGATTGGTAAAACGCCTGGGTGATTTTTAAAAAGATATGAGGCACACCGTTGAGCAACAACCTGAGATTCTCCGGACTGAATGACGTATCGCCGTTAATATCGACGCCCTCCCAGCCGACTAAATACTTCGTTATGGTTTCCACGTCGGAATCCAGAACCTCTTCCGCGGGTTTTATGGCCGTTAACCTGTCAATGAGGTCGTCGATTTCGTCGATCACGTCCTCTTTTTGCTCTTTCGCGGCCAGATCGCGTAATTTTTTCAGGTTATCAACAGTTACAGATGAGCCGTTATCGTCGACGGGCCGGCTCATTTTGATCACTTCTTCGCGCGGCAGCCGCTTGAAGATTCCCGTAAACTCCTGATCGGCGGTATTGCCATCCTGATCGATCGTAATAAATTCTACGGGCCACTTATAGGTCCCGGATGTATCGAGCTTAAACATAATGTTCTTTTCTCATGAGATGCCGTTCGTCGCGGCGTATTGCTTCTGTTTGCTCCCGACATCGATGTCGGGAGCAAACGCAGTTTTATTGATAGTTACTTGCAGCAAATCCGGATTTCGTCGTTGCCGCTGGCACTCGACGGGATGAACGCCAGCTGCGCATCGAGCATCGTCACGCCGTCGCTGTCCGAATATTTCGGGCTCATCATCTGCACTTTCGGCGCGGTCACGCCGATGATATTGCCGGCGGTCTGGCCATGCTTCACCGCGAAAACGCCGGTCATCGCATTTTTTACCGATGTCCACCAGTCTTTTGTCGCCACGCTGACGGCCTCGATCGACAGATTGCCGGTTGGTTTGCGGTCGGTGATCAGTACAGATTCGGCACCTACTAATTGCCGGTAGGCGACCTGGTTGGCCATGTCGAAATTCAGCGTTTGTAACACAGCCCCGTTGTAGCCGAGCAAATTCAAGTCGGTGGTGTTTGCGGTCGAAACCGTTATCGGCGCTTGCCAGCCGGTAAAGTCGGCGGCCGGAAGCGCGGCGTCGGCGATGGTGCCGAGCAGGCCGGTAAATGACCACTTGATAACCGGCAATTGTTTCGCCGACATTTCGAACGCACACGACCCGCGCGCTCCCAGCATGATATGACGCACGCCGTCAACGTTGAAGTAGATCGTCGCCGATGTGCTGGCGACGGCCGTGCCAAAGTTGCTATTCGGCAGATATACGACGTTGGCGCCAATGCTGTATTGGCTGGTCGCATCCGGCGGGGTTGTCCACGGCTTTGCTATCGTGGCGATCTTGGTCGTGCCGTTATAGCCGATGATTTCGCCTGCCTGGCCGCTGCCGGTTCCCGAGGTGATCGACACAGACATGCCGGTATAGAAATCATCGACAGCCGAGGCGCCGGCCGCCAGCTTGATCGATGTCGCAGTACCTGGCGCCTGCGCGGTGCCGGTAATTGCGGCGGCGGTAATGGTTTCGGAAAAATTGCACGCCTTCATCAACGTGCCCCATTCTGGCGCTGTACCGGCGGCTCCGGATCCAGCCAGCTCGGTTTCAAAAGTCATGGATACATAATTTTCGACACGAATGGCGCCTGATGATCCGAAATATGGGCGAATAAAATCTCGCTCAACCTGACTTCCCTCAAGCGGGCTAATATCCAGGTTGCGGCACAGAATCGCGTCGGCGGCGGCTGGCGTAATATCGCTGCCGTAGGTGGTTTCGAGTTTCGCGAGGATGACTCGCTTACGCTGTGCTAATGCCATTATTTAGCCTCCGGCTGTTCGTTTTTTTGAGTTTTCGGCTTTGCCGCCGCCGCTTTTTCTTCCTGTTCGGCCCGCCATTGTTCGATCGGCACGCGCTCGCCTTTTTCTGGATCGACGATGAATGTGCCAGCCTGGCCGTTGTATTGATCTTGCATGTGTGTTGCCTTAAATTGATCGAAGTTGATGCGCAGTGCGGTACACGTCTTTGGTGATGAGATAGCCGTTGGCGAACGAAATCAGTTTGTGTCCGACTTTCTCTATCATTTCGTAGCCCTCAGGCTCCCAGCCGAGCAACGCGGCGCGGACGCTGTCGCGCAGCGACTGGCTGACATCGTCGGCATCGCCGCCGCGGGCGTCCTGCACGTTTTTAACCGTAATCACCACCGCCAGCTGGACCGTTTCGCGTTGCGAAACGATGTTGACCATTTTGTTGGCGGCGGCGTCCGAGCCTTCCTGGTACACATAGCACCCGGATGCGGCGATGCGGCCGGCCAGAATGTTGCCGAGACCGGCCGCTCCGCCCACTTCGCGAAAATCGGCCACCTCATCTTTGATCCGGGACTCGACCAGGGCGCGCAGGGTCGGCATCGGCTAAAACCCAGCCAGCGAATTTTCGCTAAAAATCCGCTCGCGCTCAGTAAAGTCCACATCCCCCGCGGAGGCTGGTGATGTGTCCGGCAGGCCGATGTCGAGCTGCAACAATCCCTTCGCGTAATCGTCCAGCGCTTTTATCGCGCGGTCGTACGCTTTCTGCACCACTTCCGGAATCACGTTGTCGTGCAGATGAAACCGGGACAAATCCTTGGCGAGATTATTTAGATCTTCACTGACCGATACCAACGGCAGCGGCCAGCCTTTGGCACGCAGACGCCGATTGATGTCGGCATCGGCCTTGGCCAGTGCGACCGACAATACCGATGTGTCGATCACGCCTGCATTATTGCGATCGGTTAGCTGGATCAATTCCGTCTCGCCGAATGCGGTGATCAAATCATCCCGTGTGCAGTAGCTCATCGGTTACTTGTCGCCGGTTTTGGCGCCGCCGTCGCCGTTATCCTTCGGCTCGGTTTTTGTTTTCGGCGGCAATTCGATCACGCCCAGCTCAACCAGCCGACCTTCTTGTTCCGGCCGCAATTCGAGCTTGGGCTTATCGCCGGCCGCATAGCGTTTGCCGTCGATATCGACTGTGTCTTTTACGATGTAGATCGTGGCTGCCATTACGCCCCCTTAAGCGACAGCGTCGTGGAAGTGGCAACCGGCCTCGGTATACGAGATCAGCTCTTTCACCTGCTCGCCGACGCGCACCGTGGTGCCGCCGCGGATGCCGCGCTTCGGGTCCTGGATGGTGCCGGCAAACCGGTTTTGCCACTGCGCGGTAAAGGCGAACGTCGGCATGGCCATGCCGCGCACGGTGCGCACGTTGCGGTCGATGCGCAGGAACGAGGCATGCTTGCCCCACAGCCGCGCATAGCTGGCGGTTTGACCTTTTTTGGCGGCGTTGTAAAAACTCTCGCCGACATAGATCGCATCCAGTTCCAGCAGATCGGCTACCGCCTGTTTACTGGCGACACCGGTCGCGGTCAGGCCGCCTTGGCCACCGCTGGCGTTGAGCACGGCGGCGATGATTTTCGGATGGCTGCGCAACTTGATCCAGGTGGCCCGGCCAAAAATACCAATGTTCGGCCGCACCAGCATCAAATCGAACATGGCCATGATCGCCGTGTACGGATCGGAGTTGGTGTAATCGCTCCATTGCGAAGTGCCCGACAATGTCGTGCGCAGCGTGGAATCGAAGTTATTGAGCGTGAAATACAGATCGGAAACGCGCTTTTCGCGGGACAAATCGAGCAGCAGCGCCACGCCCTCGGTCGCCACCGACTGAGGATCGATATTCGCACCGGCAGCTTGTGCGGTTTGCGTGTCGCGGTACGGGACGAAATCGTCCAAGGCATAATCGAGGATCGAATCGGTAATATCAGTCGCGCCGAACTCGACTTCGTTCGCAAGCGATTTACGGCCGATTTCGGTTTCCGGAATCGAAAACAGATCGGACGAAATCAATTTTGAATAAATGAATTTCTCGCTTTCGACCGGGATGCGCGGGCAAACCAGATCGGCGATCATGCCTTCCGGCTTGACCGCCATCGCGATTTGGGTCAGGCGCGGCTGAATGGTGAATGGTGCGGTAGTGGTCATGGCTTAGCCTTGCAATACGGATGGAATGATCAGCACAGAGCCGATGTCGCCGGACACGCCGGAGACCATGGCGATGCCGATGATTTGGTTGTTGGTACCGGCCGCCGGCGCCGCCGCCACGGCCTTGCCGCTGGCGTCGGCGGTCAATTTGGCGCCGCGGGTCACGTTGCCGCCATACTCGACCTCGGCGATGCCGTTCAGCACGATGTCCACGCGGTCGCCGGAGGCGTCCGCCGGCACACGGGTGGCGACGCCAAGCAACAGATCGGAGACGGCGGCGGCCGCGACCACGGTGCCGTCGGCCGAGCCGAACTTGGCGATGCGGTAGGCCGAGATCGCGCCTTGGGCGGTAAAATTTTTGATCAAGCCTTCGTTTCTCATGCTTGCGCTCCGTCTTTATTCGCCCGCACCGCGTCCACGGCCTCGGCGAAACTGATGTTTTCCCCCGCCTTATCCATGCGGACCTTGTATTCTCGCGCTCGGCGTGCGATCGCCTGATCGTCGGCCGTCGCGGCAGTTTGTGTGCCAGGCTTGTCGATTTCGCCGAACTCGACCTGTTTCTGCAGGCCGGACAGGAAGCCGCGCAGCCATTCCGCGCCGGTCTTTTTGACGACCTGGCCGTCTTCGGCGAAATCGATCGCATCGCCCGGATTTTCGGCTGACATAAACGCTACCAAATTCGATTGATCTTTCGGCAGCACCTTGCCCGCCTTCACCAGGCCGTCGACAAACTGGTTGATTTCGTCGGTTTTGGCCTTGGCTTCGGCGGCCTTGATTCGGTTTTCGCGCTCGGCGAACTCGGCGTCTTTTTGCGCGTTGGCGTCGGCCTTCGCCTTAATCTCGGCTTCGCGCCGGTCCAGTTCCGCCTGTTTGGCGGCGATTTCTTCGGGAGTCATAGCGGTGGATTCCTCGCGGGTGGTTTCGATCTCGGAAAATTCGAGCGTAATAAAATCGTTGTCGGCATCGGCGAACGAAGGGGTTTTAAGTCCCTTGACGGCCGGCGGTTGCGCGCCGAGAAATCCGACATGGCGCAGGTAATACACACCCTGTACTGGATTTGCGGGGCTGTCGGGCGGGTAAAACGATGCGGAAATTTTTGAAAAACGACGGCTGTTGACCAGTTCGGCGAACGCCGGATCGACATCGCGCGGCGTGGCGACCAGTTTGCCTTCGGCCAGCGCGATCGAGCGTGTCCAGCCATAGGCCGGATCGTCGGATTTCGGATGCCCAACCACCAACGGCGCTTCGTGCTTGGCTGGATCGTACGCGGCGACGGTGGCAGCCAGGTCGGACTCGGAAAAATCGAACGCAGCACCGCTCATCGCGACGTGGCGTCCAGGTTTAAAAATTTCGATGGAAGCGGGTTTTGATTTCATGGCGGCCAGTTTACCGGCATGAATGAAGCGGGATAATCCGAAGCAGTTCGGAATAGGGCTTTTTAGCGGAGGGTGTACTTTATAGCCTGAATAATTTTATCGGATGAGTCAATGATTGAAATCGAAATTGATGACAGCGCGATTCGCGCGGCATTGCAAAACCTGTTGGCCGTGACCGGCAATTCGGATGACGTGCTGAACGAGATAGGCGAGCACCTGGCCGAATCGACCTTGCACCGGTTCGAAACCAAGACCGGTCCGAACGGCAAGCGCTGGGCGGATAATAGCCCGGTTACGATCGAGCGTAAAGGCCGCAACGATCCGCTGATCGATCACGGCAGCCTAAGTGAACAGATCCATGCGCAGCTATTAGGTGACGACACGCTGGCGGTCGGCAGCAGCATGGAATATGCGGCCGTGCAGCAGTTCGGGGCTAAGATGGGCGAGTTTGGGCGCTATTCGCAAATCGCCAGGGTCAGAAAATATGGACTGGGGACGTTCCAGGGCAGCGCCGGCACGCAAAAAGGATTCCCGCTCCCGTGGGGAGACATCCCGGCCCGGCCGTTTTTGGGGGTTTCGGAGGATGATAGGGATGCGATTTTGGCGATTATCCAGGCGCATTTAAACGATGCGATAGGTTAAAGCGATGGATGGAAAAATATTTATCGCCTTGGTGATCTCAATCGTCTCGTTGATCTCTGGCGGATTGGCCTGGCTCAACTGGCTGAGCTATCAGAATCACACCCATCAAATGGATATTGCCCTGCAATTATCCCAAGAAGCAACGCGCCGCCAGGAAATCGTTGCACGCAATTGCCGATGAACAAGATAATTGCCTATTCGTAGGCCGGATAAGCGCAGCGCATCCGGCTGAACATCATCGCGGCGCATTTGCGGGATGCGATGGGTTAAGGTTTTTTATCCAGTTTTTTAAAATCCTTATGAGTCGATTTTAAATCACCTTTAATTTTCTTAATGTCGTCCCGTATCGGCAAATTTTCTGGCTTAACCCCGGTCAACTCATACATGGTGTCACGAACTTTTTTGCCTACAGTAAACGCTGCTGCCTCAGCTGGCTTTTGTCCTTCTATTCCTTCTTGCTGAATTTTTAAATCAGTTTGAGTAATTCTGAATAAATTAGCCGCCAACTCTGTTTTGCCCATAAAATCCAAAGGCGTTCGTCCATCTGGAATGCCTTTCAAACTTTTAAGCTGGGCCAAATGCATGTTGTACATCCCTCTGTAACCCGCATTTTGAAAGAACCCGTAGTTATCTACCCCGGCACCTTTTGCTGTGGAGCTAAGTGACTTCTCGTGAATAGATAACTCATCGCGAATCATGATTCTTTCGACATCCTCGGCTTCATCAACGTAACGTTTGAAAGCTTCGGCCAGCGAGGCAAAATACACTTGGGCGCGTGCCACCTCGACTTTTTTCACATCGCCGTTCATGGCGACCAAATAGCAGGCAAAACGAGAAAGTCGACAATCCCTGATCTCAGCCCCATTCACCAAACGCTGCTCTTGCTTAAAATTATCCATAACATCAATGGCAAGCGTGGTGCAGGTGCCGATCGCCTTGTTGATGACTTTCATAAACGATTCTAACGATGTGTAACCGAGCATCGACATGAAGTCGGAGGCGTACCAGTAGGTAAACCCATTTTGTAAAGCCAAGTCGTTAAAACTGGGCCTACTTTCGTCAAAATGAAAGACATCATTTTCTGTCATAGGAGTGCTCAAATCAGCTGTCATATCATTCATGAAGTGTACTCTTTATTTTTATTAAAATCATTGAACGTCTTTTGATAGAGGATTGATAGCGGAATTATCCTCATAAACGTTTATAAACACCCAAGATGCCAATAACGTCAGCTTGGGCAATGCACGGCAGCGCCGAACCGCCTTACGACGCCCTGCGGGCTTCTGGTTGCGTTGGGTTACAGCTGACGCCTAACCCAACGCGCTACGCTCTAATTTGAGGCGCGTGGGCTAATGTTTTTCGCGCCGTTACACCGGTAATACTCAGCCAGCGTGGTGCCCATCGTTCCCGAATTGAACTTGCCGGACCAAGGCGAGAATGTGGCTTGATGCTGCTCCTTCGTCTGGGTAATAACAACGGTATTGGCATCGAACATCGTAGCCCGCTGTTTGTGCCAGTTGTAGCATTTAAGACCTGGCTCGGTGCAAACCTCCTGCATTTTGTAAACGCAATTATCCGGCACCGAGTTTTCCAGCCGCACAAATTCCCAACCTGCGTATTTATTGGCACAGGCGGTTAACGCCAAGGTTGCGCAAGCGGCAACGATGAGTTTCGATTTCATAAATATCCCCATGTTTTAAACGTAGACAATAAACAGCAAGCCGAGATGGGTCGTCGAACGCCATTTCATCCGGCCTTCCTCAATTTGACCTGTTGTTATTTTATCTGTTTGTTCCGTCTTTTTGGTCCGCTTTCGCGGCGAGTAGCGCCATGCGCTTGATGGCGTCTTGATCTTCCTTACAATTTCTTTAGAGCCATCAGTCATGATTCCTTGAACCCTTCAAAGGGAAACGGCTTGAGCGGTAACTTTCCGGCTTGTCGCTCCACATTGGCGAGCGCTTCAACTAAACAAAAAGCCCCAGCCTCACTCAGGTGATGCAGTCTAATCGCCTGAATTAAGGCGTCTCGCAGCAAAGGCGGAACGTCATAGCCTTCCTGTTTACAGGCATCGGTAACAATGTTATCCGCGTTTTCTATCCAAGCCTTCCGTCTTTCGTAATCTTCAATCATAGCTTTACCTGTTTCTGTCAATAGTTAACCCGCTCTTTTTACCTTGGTTTTCGATTCCGACTCCTTGGATGTCGGCCTCGCGGCCATCAGCGCCGTGCGTTCTACAGTGCGCTTGTCCTCCTCATCGGCAATATGCCGATAGTTATCCAGAAGCTTGGCTTCCCGCTCTGAAAGCGTCGCAGTTATTGCATCAACCTGTTCGCCGCTCAAAGTCATGCTAAAAGTTTTAATGAACGAATATTCACCCGTCAGGATGTAATTAACGTCTCCGCCAGCCGCAGCTATTGCCGCTAAAACATCCATGCCCGGGGATAGTGTCCCCTTCTCATAACGACTCCAAGTTTCTTGCCGCACACCGCAAATTTCGGCCGCTTGCGCCTGTGTCAGCTTCATTTTTTTTCTGATTTCTTTAAGTCTTATGAAAAAAGTTGATTTATCAGTCATAAAAAATATTGAATTTATGATTTATACGTCATATTATTAAGCCCAACAAAGTGCAAACTAATTTGCATCCACACAAAGCGAGGTAACTCACCATGAAAAAACCACTCACCCCCGAACAGGTTAAAGAACAATTCCAACAACGTGGCCAAACCTTTTCCGCGTGGGCCAAAAACAACGGCTACACCCGTAACGAGGTTTACCGGGTTCTCAACGGGCAAACCAAAGCCAAGTACGGCAAGTGCTACGAGATCGCCGTCAAGCTGGGCTTGAAGGTCGATAGTTCCCAACAAGCCGCCTAGGAGCCGCCATGATTCAGACTGCCCTTATACAGGGGAGCACCCGCGCCAACGGCAAGCGCGTGCTCACCGCCGCCGTTGCCGCCCAGCTCGTTCAATCGATTAGCGAGCCGCCTTGCCCGGATCACTATTCGGCCACACTCCGAGCAGCGCCAATTGCCGATAAAGTATTTTTGCCGCTTCGTATTTCTCCGCGGTTTCGTCGCTGTCTTCCGCGCGTTCCGGATGCGCACTCAGCTCTTCGAAGCGCTCTTCGCTGTGTTTTAGCGATTGCTGGATCTTGGCAATCTCCGGGTGTCCGCGCAGCAGAAACGGCAGGATTTGTTCCAGCACCAAAAAAACGCCGGTCGCCCAGTCATCTGTTGTTTTTAGCTCGGCGCGTAATGCGTCGATTTGGCTCTGTAGGTCGTTAACCATGTTGTTCTTCCGTTTGTGTTTAAGACGATCCTATTTTTGCAGTGTAAAACAAATTTTCGCAATGCACAAAAGCGGTTTTTGTTTGTATCCCTGGGTGGCGCAATGAAAAGAATTGCTTCCAAAAAAAATCCTTGCTTGGCTTGCCGCCGTCGACATCGCTCAGTCGATTCCACCGCTGCGCTTTTATTGCTGGACATGATGCGCGTTGCCGAGCCCATAGGTTGCAGCCATCGATTTACTCTCAGTTTCCTGAAAATATTTGACCTGACTGAGGCGGAGATTGAGCAAGCCCTCGCAATGCTCATAGAGCAAGGCCGCATTACGCGAACCGAGTATTTTAAGTCAAGCCTAAAGCCAACCCGTTTTTCGATACCGGTGGACTGTCTGCCTACTGACGATAGAAAGCACGTCATTTGCGAAGTGATCGAGACAAAAAACGACTTATTTCATATCGCCGATTACTGTGCTTGTCCTCCACCGACAAACCGCCAGTTCGAGGCGCTCGACAAAGCGAGCAAAACAGTATCGCGTTTACTAGAGCCGCGCCCATGAGACGAAATTGGAAACGCGTGCAACCGTCCAGCCTGCGGGATGCAATGGACCTGTGTCTGGAGTATGCGCGGGAAAAACACAACCAGTCGATCGACAACATCGCGGACACGATGGGGTTGGCGAGCAAATGGACGCTGTACAAATGGGTGCAGGAAGCGAACCTTCCCAGCCGAATGATTCGCCCCTTCGAACATGCCTGCGGCATTCATTTGGTCAGCCGCTGGCTGGCCGTGTCGAGCGGCAAGCTGGTGATCGATTTTCCGCGCGGCAAGCTAGCTTCGCCGGAGGACATCCACACCCTGCAGGAGGTTACGCATGACGCGATCGGCGCGCTGATTAAGTTCTACGCCGACCAGGCCGACACTGTCGAAACCTTGGCCGCTGTGCAGACTGCCTTGGAACGTTTGGCATGGCACAAGATTAACGTCGAGAAATCGCATCAACCCGAATTACCGTTTGACGAAGAATGACCATGACCACAAAAACAAGAACAACCCAGGACCTGAAGAGCACCTTGAAGGTGCTCGCTGTAATGAAGGTTTTAACGCGCAACATGGCGCACGGATTCAGCTCGTCCGAACTGGCACGGGAAACCGGGCTCAGCGCGAGCGACATTACGCGCTACGTCAATACATTGGAAAACGCCGGCTTTGCCGAACGCATCGCCGAAACCGGGCGGATTCGGCCCAGCATATGGTTCGCCAAATCGAGCCTGGCCATGTTGCACTCGATAGACCAGGCTCAGGAACGCCTGGGTGAAATCAAACAACGTATGAATAGAGGATAAACATGGCACGCACACCCAGCGACATTATCGACAGCAGCGTTAAGGACGCCGAAGCGCCCGGCATCAAGCCAGAGCTGTTTAATGAACAAACTCAGGCGCTTGCCGAGATCGACGCGCATTACGGCGACATCATTCCGTACGAGCGCGACCGCACAATACAAGAAACGCGGTTTTTTCTTAGCCAGTCGGCGGAGGCGATGCTGGAAGCCGGCAAACGACTGACACTGCTCAAGGAGCATGAACCGCATGGCGAGTGGCTGAATTGCCTCGACAAGATCGGAATCGACAGAACGGTTGCATTCCGAATGATGCAAGCCGCCGTCAAGTTTTCAAATGTTGCGACGTCGCATCATTTGAAACAGCTCGGAAAATCCAAGCTGCTCGAACTGATGGTGCTGGATAACGAGGAAATTACCGGCCTAGTCGACGAAGGCGGCACCGTGCGCGGTCTGAAACTCGACGACGTGGACCGCATGAGTGTGAAGGAACTGCGCGCCGCCTTGCGCAAAAGCCGCGAAGAGACCAAGCAAATCGCCGAAACCAAGGATCTGATTATTCAGAAGAAAGACCAAAAACTCAATCAGCTCGACGAGCAATTGGCCATGCAAGAATTGAATCGCGCCAAGACTGCCTTCGCCGAGCCCGATACCGCCGCCCTGGCCGCGCGCGATGAGCTGCAGTATACGGCCGAACGCATCAAGGCCGCAGTCATGACCGATTTGCGCAAGCGACTTAACGAACTTTTCGAAGCCGCCCCCGGCCAGCACATACAGTTTGCCTCCGCCTGCCTGATCGAGATCGGCCGCGAGCTGGCGATTTTGCGCGGCGACTTTAACCTGCCGGACACCGTTTCCGAAAGCCTGATGCCGGAATGGCTGACTCAGGACGACCTGGACACCATCCAAGGCAAGGAGTCCTGATGAGCGCCGCGATGCTGGAGCGCTTGGCGGCGGTGGCGCTGGCGGCGCAAGAGGCCCCGCACGGGCAGCGCGGCCAGATCTATCAGACCGCCTGCGTCGAGCTGGGGATTTCGCTGCAGACGCTGCATGCCAGGCTGAACGCGATCAGCGTTCGGCCCAAGCGCAAGCGGCGCAACGACGCCGGCGCGACCAGCCTGCAGCGCGCCGAGGCCGAGATTATCGCCACCTATTATCTGGATCACATCCGTAAGAACGCCAAGCGTGTGAAACCTTGGGATCAGGCGATTGATGAGCTGCGCAAGAACGGCATGATCGTGGCCGGGCGGGTCGATCCGGAAACCGGCGAGTTCAAGCCGCTGACGGTCAGCGCGATTCAGCGGGCGATGCGCGGCTACGGCCTGCATCCCGAGCAGCTGCAGGCGCCCGATCCGGTGACACCGCTGACCAGCAAACACCCGAACTGGTGCTGGCAAATCGATGCGTCGCTGTGCGTGCTGTACAAGCTGCCCGATCAGGGCTACGGCATCGAAGAGGTAAAAACGGTGGAGCGCTACAAGAACAAGCTCAGCCATTTCGCCAAGATCGAGCACAAGCTGGTACAGCGTTATTTGATTACCGATCATGCCAGTTGCGCGGTATTCATCTATTACGCGCTCGGCGGCGAAAGCACCGAGAGTCTGTGCATGCTGCTGGTGCTGGCGATCCAGCAGCGCGAAGCGTACCCGTTTTACGGTATTCCACGCATCATCATGCTCGACCGGGGCAGCGCCAACCGCAGCGCGATGTTCCGCAATTTGTGCAAGGCGCTCGGCATCAAGCTGATCTTCGCGCAGGGCGCGCGTGCCAAGGGGCAGGTGGAAAAGATGCACGATGTGATCGAGCTGGGCCTGGAATCTGGCCTGAAGATGGCGACGCATATCCGCGATGTCGATGCGCTGAACGCCTTGGGCCAGCGTTGGATGCACTGGTTTAACGGCACCCGCAAGCACTCCCGGCACGGCATGACGCGCTACGCGGCCTGGCAGCGGATTACCGCAGAGCAACTGATCGCGACGGATTTATCGACCGCAGAGCTGTTGCAGTTAGCGCGCGACAAACCGCAGTCGTGCAAGGTCACGCCGTATTTGACGGTGCGGTTTAAAGGCATCGATTACGACGTATCGCAAGTTCCTAATGTACTGGTCGGCCAAAAACTCGACGTGTGCCAAAGCGGCTGGCAGAGCGGCACGGCGCTGGCGGTGCTGGTGGATGCGGAAGGCTACGACGTGTTTTATCCCCTGGCGGAAAAGCCGCGCGATGAGGTATGGGGCTGGTTTACCGACGGTGCGGACATTGGCGAAACCCATGCGCGCCATGCCGATACGCCGGCACAAACCGCGCGCAAGGCGCTGGAACGCTTGGCGATGGGGGCCGAAACGGATGAGGAAGCAGAAGCCAACCGTAAGGCCAAGGCCGCGCCGTTCGGCGGCCAGATCAACCCCTACAAGGAAATGGATGAATATCAGACCCCGGCGTATTTCCCGAACCGGGAGACTCCGGCCAAACTGGAACGCGCCCAAATCGGGCTGACCAGCATGAACCTGGTGCAGATGGCGCAATGGCTGCGCGGCAGGCTGCAGGACGATTACCGGCCGGAAATGCTGGCCGATTTGCAGAAACGGTATCCAACCGGGGCGACCGGGCCCGAACTGGAAGATGTGCTGGCAGACATCCGCGCTGGCCGCACGGCGGCCGGGCGGGCTAAGTTGCAGGCGGTTTAGATGATGCCGTTCAGCGTAAACCAACCGGCAAAAGACTTTCTGGCGGATTGCGTTAATAACCTTTCGAACCTTTTGAAAGCTGGCAAAGAGCCAACGATGGACATTGTGTTATTTGGCGTGACGTTTGAATTTCGGATAAAGCCGGAACAAGTGATTTTTTTAAACCAGAGGAAAAACAATGGCGAAATATATCCTGATCATCGAAGACGTTGACTCAAGCAATCTCAACGCGCCGATCGATATCACGGTGCATCAATTTTTGCGGATCGATGAAAATCCGAAGGTGTTGACGAAAGCCGGCAAGCTTACCCGGTACGCGCAATTGAAGCTGGCGGAATTGACCATGGTCTCCGAACAAGACAAGGCTGATCTTGAGCGCATGATGGGGGCGGCGCGATGCTGCCACTGAAAGCTCTGCTGAAAACGAAAGGAGTTGTGCAAGCGCGCCTTGGACGGCTTGTTGGGGTAAGTCCGGCAACGATTGCGCAATTAGTGAATCACGGCATTTGGCCGACCAATCCGCCGCGCGATGCATTGCAGGCATCGATCACGGCGGTATTGACCGCCAAAAACATCGCGGTAAAGCCCGCGCATTTTGAACCCGTTCCCGTAGCAGGGGAAACGGAAAATAACCCAAACGCCCCGGAGGGCATAGATATGCTACTACGAAAACAGACTTTGTCGCCACAGGCCCGTAAACATTTCGGCCTGTTCCGCGATCCGTTCGACAACGATGTGCAGGAGCCTGGCGACGTGTTCGTGACGCCGGACATCCGCTATGTGCGGGAGGCGATGTGGAGCACCGCCAAGCTCGGCGGCTTCATTGCGGTCGCGGGCGAATCGGGCAGCGGCAAAAGCACCCTGCGGCGCGACCTGATCGATCGGATTGGTCGCGAAGATGCGCCGATTGTGGTGATGGAGCCCTACGTGCTGGGCATGGAAGACAATGATCTGAAGGGCAAGACGCTGAAGGCAGGATCGATCGCGGATGCGATGATCCATGCACTGGCGCCGCTGGAGAAGCCAAGAATGACGATCGAGGCCAAGGGTCGGCAGTTGCACCGGCTGTTGAAGTCGAGCCGGCACTCCGGGTTTTCACACTGCCTGATCATCGAAGAGGCGCACGGCTTGAGCGTGCCGACATTGAAGCACTTGAAGCGATTCTTCGAGCTGGAGGACGGCTTCAAAAAGTTGTTGTCGATCATACTGATCGGCCAGACCGAGCTGAAAACCAAGCTTTCGGAACGGGCGCCGGAGGTGCGCGAGGTGGTGCAGCGCTGCGAGCTGATCGAGCTGAATCCGCTCGACAGCCAGCTCGACGCTTACCTGCGCTTTAAATTCGCGCGCGTCGGCAAAGAACTGGACGATATCTTCGAGAAGGACGCGCTGGACGGCATCCGTGCCCGTCTGATCTTCAGCAAGGGCGACAAACGCGGCCACAATACGGTCAGCCTGATGTATCCGCTGATGGTGAACAACCTGGTTGCGGGCGCGCTGAATCAAGCCGCGACGCTGGGTTTTCCGAAGATTTCCGCCGATTTAATCAAGGAGGCGTAATGACAGATAAACAAACCTGCGCAGTCTGCCGTTATGCGCGTAAACCCGGCAATATTCCCGATTCGAGCCGCCAGTGCCAACGCCATCCGCCCAAGATCATGCATGATCCTGAAGATTTTGCGGAGTTCCCACGGGTGTATGCCGATGACTGGTGCGGCGAGTTTCAAATCGACGCAAAGGAGGCATGATGGCAAAACCCATCGATTCCACACAATCGGAGCTGATCGGCGCGAAGGAGGTCGGCACGCTCTGCGGCAACAAATCGGTCGCCTGGCCTAGTTTCAAATTGAAGTCCGATCCGAGCTTTCCGCGCCCGTTCCTTGGGAACATGGGTTCCGGCGGCGGAAAGATGCAATGGCGGCGAGACGATATCGTCGCCTGGTGGGAGGCCAACGAGGGCCGACCCCATCCGCCCCCGGTCGCAAAGAAGACGGCTTTTGCCGGCGAAACCGCTAAACATTTCATAACCGGGCTATTCGATCCGTCACACGCACAAAAGGCCCGCTTGCGCCGCATCGAACGGGCGCGGACCAAGGGCATTACAAACCAAAAACAAATACGCACAGAAGGGGACTGGCCATGAGTTATTCAGATCAGGAAATAGAGTTTTGGGGCCGCATTTTCAGCATGCTGGAGTCCGAGCTGCGCATTCTCAGCACGCATCATGTCAACTTCGCGCTGTTCATGCAGGACCCGGCCCGCAACGAACGCTGGATTCGCATTTATTTCGCGAACCCCGTGCTGCTGGCCCATCGCCGGGCGGGCGCGAGCGTGACCCTGCGGGCGTTTCTGGAAAACGGCGCGGAGCTGGTATTGCTGGGCGCGCAGGTGATGGACTGCATGCAGCGCGAAGAGATGGGCATTGTCGCCGACAATGCCCTGCTGCCGCGGCAGCGGGCGGCGGCGCAGGTATTCGAAACGATGGCGGAGGAGGATTTGCAAGAGCAGATAGATCAGGCCTATGAGCGATCCCATGCGGTGGAGCACAGGGGCAACTGCTTTTTCGAGCCTATTACGCGGATGTTCTGCAAAAAATGGAACCGCAGCAAGAGCCCGCATGCTCGCAAGCTGATCAAGACGTTGCCGGGGTGGTTGCATGGCTGAGAAATCATTGATCGAGTTGCCGGTTGCGTTGCTGGCGGTGGGTGTTGGGGTGATCTCCCTGCTGGGCGTGATGCTGATGCTGGCGAATTTATTTCGAGAGATGATTCGGCAGATGAGCCCCGCCCAGGAGATGCCGGCTCGCCCCGGAAAACAGGTTTGCAACTATCCCGATTGCAATTGCCCGTTCGATGCGCCGGCCGATCCGAACTGGTGTGCGTGGGGATATCCGCATGAGGGGGTTGAATGAGTAGACCGGCATGGGGCATAGCCCCGATCAAATGCGCAAAGTCGCGCTGCAAGTGGCGTGGATATGAAACCGGCTTGCAACAGGTTGCAAGCCGTGACATTGAAGGAATGACGGAATATGTATGCCCGGATTGCAAAGGTGACAGCTATATGTTCATGACCCCGAATGAGATTGCCGCATGGAATCGCATAAAAGCCACTAAGGAGGGCGAATGAAGCTGAACTGCCCGTCCTGCGGAGCTCTGATGAGCCTGGACGTGATCGTCGCGCACGACGGCGCCCGCGAGGCGGTGCAGATGGCGATGAACCTGCCCGCGCCGCTGGGCAAACTCATCATCCAGTACCTGACCCTGTTCCGCCCGCAAAAGCGGCAGCTGACGCTGGACCGGGTCGCCGATATTCTGGCGGAACTGCTGCCGTTGATCCTGGCCGAGCGCATCAGCCGCAACGGCAAGGACCACAAAATCGCACAGTTCGTCTGGGCGGCCGGGCTGAAAGAGATCATGATCCGGCACAAGGACAAGCCGCTGACTACACCGCTGAAAAATCACGGCTACCTGTTCGAGATATTGATTAGCCAGGCGGCTACCGCCGAGGCCAAGCTGGAAGCCAAGGTCGAGCAGCAACGCCGACAGCCGCCGGCGCGTGAACAGGATCAGCGCAGCGGCGGCATGAAGAATGTCGGCGAGCACCTGGCCGGCATGAAAGCCGCGCTGAAGGGACAGACCGAGCCAACGATCAGCTTTTCTGAGCTGACCGCAATGGCTAAACAGAAAGAACTTGAACGTAACCAACAAAGCGAGACAAACCATGAGTGAACCCAACGACATCATCAACACGCAATACAAGCGCAACGCCCTCGGCCATTTGGTGCCGGTCGAGCAAATCAAGGAAGTGGATCTGATCCGCGACGACCTGGTCGACCGCATCATCAAGAATGCCCGCCATTTGCAAGCGGCGATGAAGGACTTCAAAGCCCGCACCTTGACCGAGATCGACAGCTTCATCGACCTGTCCGCATCGGAATATCTAACCCAGTTCGGCGGCGCCAAGGGCAACATCACCCTGTCGAGCTACGACGGCAAGTTCCGCGTGCAGATCAAAAATCAGACCTATATCGCCTTCGACGAGCGCCTGCAGGTCGCCAAGACGCTGATCGATGAGCTTATCCACGAGTGGACCAAGGACAGCCGAGGCGAAATCAAGGCGCTGATCGAGCATGCGTTTCAGACCGACAAGGAAGGCAACATCAACAAGGGCCGCGTGTTCAGCCTGTTCCGGCTGAAGATCGACGACCCAAAGTGGCTGCGGGCGATGGACGCGATCCGCGATAGCATGCAGGCATCGCACAGCAAGGAGTATCTAGGCCTGTACGAGCGGGTCGGCGACGAGGACAAGTATGTGCGGATTTCTCTGGATATGGCGGGTCTGTAATGGTCACGCGCGAGGAAATTTATGTGTGCGTAAACTGCGCAGGCAACGGCAACTGCCCGGATTGTTCCGGCAACGGCATCGATATCAATGGGGACGATGTCTGCATGGCGTGCGTGGGCTCCGGTGAATGCACCGAATGCGACGGCAATGGCGAGGTGAACTATGACGACGAGTAATTCGCAAACCGACAACCGCAAGCGCCTCTACACGCTGCTGGCGGTCGGCAAGGAGCAGCTCGGCTGGGACGACGAGTTTTATTACGGCATCTGGCTGCCGATGCAGGGCGCGACCAAAAACTGCGCCGGTTGCTATTCGGCCACCACGATGAGCATTGCGCAGCTGTTCCAGGCGGTCGAGACGATGAAGAAGGCCGGTTTCCGCGTTAAGCAGAAGCCGAGTCATCGCGCCTTGGCCGATGATGCGCAATCGAAGATGATCCGCGGGCTATGGCTGGAACTGCACGAGTTGGGCGCGGTGCGCGATCCGTCCGAGGCGTCTTTGGCCAACTACGTGAAGCGGCAAACCGGCGTCGAAGCATTGCAGTGGCTGAACGGTGAGCAGTCTGCAAAGGTGATCGAGGCGCTGAAGCAATGGCGTAAGCGTGTAACAAAGACGGAGAAATCGGATGGCCAAAATGAGAACGCCTAACCAGGAAACCATCAATGCAACGATTGCCTGGCTTGAAGATTGGGCGAGAGAAATTAGAGCGCGACAAAAAACTAACGCATTTGAGCATGCGGAGGCGTTCATTTTGGAAATGGCCGCGGCAAGATTAAAGGCTAACCCTGAAATCCTTGGATTGCATTTTCCAAAACCATGATCGATCTGCCCCTGCACCTTTTGCCCCCCAAGCTGCGCGAGATCGCCGAGTATTGCGACGTCGAGACCGCGCTGCTGCTGTTGGAAAATGCAGGCGGCGGGCATGTGGCGGTGCCGGAGGCGGCGCATCTTCATAGCCTGCATCAGTTGGTGTTGTGGCTGGGCGCGGAGCGGGCCCATGCGTTCTGCATAAATTTTTCCGGGGACATCATCCAGATCCCGCGCGCGGCCGCCGCGATGCGCGTTGTGCGCAACAGGAAAATACGTGAGGAACGCCAGGCAGGGGCGCAGTTGTTTACCCTGGCCCGCCGCTACGGGCTGACCGAGCGGCAGATATTATCGATCGTCGGCAAGAATGAGCCGAATGCCGGGCAATTTGATTTGTTTGGGATGGATTGATGGCACATGGAAGGCAATGTAATGATTTTTTTAGATTGACAAACTGTTTTCCGAGAGATTAGGCTATGCCCGCGCCGTCAATCCGGCGCACGGGATTGGCGTCTCGGAATTACTCGGCATAAGGCCGCTTCAAGCGGTTTTTTTATGCTTAGCGCTCAGTTCACTGTTATGTCGGGCTGGGCGGGCCCCTCGCAAGAGGGGGCCGGTTCCGAGTGACCGGTACGCCAACCCGTCCAGTCCGGCACCCATGATTGGCGTCATGCTGCCGGGTTTCCTATTTTTCACTCGGAGTTCAACATGAACGAACCACAAGCCTTACAAGTGCAAGCCCAGCAATTGGAAACCGTCTGGTTTCACGAACATGCCATCCTGATCGCCAACGTCGATAAGACCCATTATGTGGCGATGAAGCCTATTGTCGAATCAATGGGGCTTGCTTGGAATGGGCAATTTGAGCGTATTAAGCGTGACCCAATTTTATCGACCTGCATTCGTGTCATACGAACTCAGCTACCCGGCGATGCGCAATCCAGGGAGCTTATTTTTCTGTCATTAGATTTTTTCCACGGCTGGCTATTCACCATCGACGCCTCCCGCGTCAAGCCGCAATTGCAGGAAACCATCCTGGTTTATCAGCGGGAATGCTATCGGGTACTGGCGGAGCATTTTTCCAAACGGGACATCCAGGAACCGGTTTTAAAGCTGCAAAATCAGTTGCAAAAGACACAAACCCAGCTCACGCGCCTGGAGGCGTTCTGGTTCGCCAAATATCCGCACTGGCGCACGATCCGCGCCGATTATTACACCGGCTACCCGTTCAGCTATATCGCCAAAATGGCCGACAAATCGGTCAGCGCCTGCCGCCGGGCGGTGAAAAGCATGGAAGCCTGCGGCCTGATCAATCCGCGTTACGCGGCGCTGCACCGGATGCCGGACGGGCAATACAGGTTGTGGCTGCAAGCCAATCCGCAATTGGGCTGGTAGGAGGCGTCATGGAACCGATGACCGCCCATTTCGAGCTGTCCGAAGAGCAGGAGCTGCGCATGTATCGCGTGCGGCATATCATGCAGGTGATGCGTGATATGGCCGACGCCATCCCGCCCGGCAAGCAAATATGCATGAACCCAGAGTCATTATCCTGTCTGTTTTCGATTATGGAAGAACTGCTGCCGCAGGATAAAGACATGCTGTATCAAATCCACTCCTAGCCTTACCCTGCGCGGTTGCATGACCGCGCAGGCTTCCCCCGCTTAAACCCCCCATTCCGAAGCCCTTCGGATTATCCCGCTTTACCTACCCCGATAAACTGTTCCGGACTTATTTGTTTTGTCCGTTTCCGTTTTCCGGGGGTTCCATGTGAGCACTAGACCGCTCGATCGTATCAACGAAATCATTATCCATTGCGCGGCAACGCCCAACGGCAAATGGTTTACCGCATTCGATATCGACCAATGGCACGCCAAGCGCGGCTTCAAGCGTGATCCGCGTCAGGCGCAATACAGCCCGCACAAGCATATTGGCTACCACTTTGTGATCGGCATTAAGGGCGGCGTTGAAATCGGCCGCAACCAGTACGAAATCGGCGCGCATTGCCAGGGCCGCAATCTAAGCAGCATCGGCATTTGCCTGGTGGGCACCGATAAATTCACGATTCGGCAATGGGATGCCCTGAAAGCGCTGGTGCTGGCGTTATTGATGAAATTCCCAAACGCACACGTGTTAGGGCACCGCGACACCTCGCCGGACGCCAACGGCGACGGTCACATCGACCGAAGCGAATGGACCAAGACATGCCCGGGATTTGACGTGTACACCTGGCTGCGTGGTGAGATGCAGCCGCTTCCCCCCCATCTTTTGGATATGCCATGAGAAATACCTATAGCAGTTGCATTGTTACCGCTTTATTTGCCGTTGCCTTGTTTTTTATTTGCGCCTCGGCGCGGGCCGAGCCGCGCTTTAACGCGCTCGACCCCGGCGATCCTTTATATGCTGAATATCAGCAAGGCTTGTGCGCGGAAACCCTGGCCGGCTACAACCGTTTTTCCGCCGACAAATACTGGCTTGATCATCGCGACCCGAAGTTTGCCGGTAAATCTCCGGAGCAGCGCGAGGCCTGGGTTGTGGATTATGTCATTACCGTTGAATTGCGCGATTCGTTGCGCGAGCGTTTCAACGCCAATTGCGGGGGTGAACCATGAGTGGCTGGAAAACCAAGGCCGGTGCCTTCTTGTTGATCGTTTACGGCGTGTTGGGCACGTTTTTCGGCCTGCACGGCGTTGACGAGTGCATGCAGTTCGTCGGCAACGGCCTGATCGCGCTGGGCGTCGGTCATAAAATCGATAAGACGGGAGTAGCGTATGCGCAAGCTCAAACGAGTAATGTGGCTGATCTGGTCCGCCGCAATTCTAAATAGCTGCATGGTGATTGGCGGCGGCAAGGCCGCCGAGGCCGATTTTTGCGCCGCGGTGCCCGAGCCGAAGCCGTTCACTAAACAGGTCAACCTGGAAATTTTCGAGGGCAATCTTTTGAAATGCGACGAGGGCTGCGAGCAACTGGTTCGGGAATATACCGCCCAGATCGCGGCGCACCAGGCGGCATGCGCAAAATAATGCTGCTGGCACCGCTGCTGGCCGGCTGTTCGTCTCCGTGTCATTTGTCGCTGGCCTATGGCGGAGACCTGATACGGCCGATTTACGTTTACAACTTTCAGCCGGGGGTGACGTGTGTTTACTGATTTATGGCGTAAAGCGCAGCACCGGCTGACGGTGTACTTATGGGTAGACTATCGCGGTAGCCGGTTTGATGGCTATTGCTGGGCGATGATCGGCGTTTTGGTATTGGGACTGGGAGTGATGTATTTATGAAAGTGGGCGCGATAGCGATCAATCTGTTCGCCAAGCAAATGGTTGGGGGAGTGCCGTTCGAGGCCGCCAAGGGCATTGTGCTGGATTTGCAAAACCGGGACATGACCAATGAAGAGAAGCGGGCCGCGGCGGTGGCGCGTTTACAGGAACTAGATTATGCGCTGGCTGGGTTTTTGGTGAATCTGGCGGTGGAGCTGGCGGTGGCCTGGGTGAAGGAGCAGAGCAAATAACATGCACAACCTTCTCGTCACTGCCTTGCTAATGTCAGCGATAAACCCGCAACCTGAGCAACATCACGAAATAGTTATCGTTGCAATGCGGCCAGATGAACCGAAATGCTGCTCATCCTATTTACGCAAATCAAAAAGTAAAAATCGGCGGGCACGGCGTGAGGAAAGAGGCTGGTAATGGACATAGCCGACCGCGCCGAACAGGAAATCGAGATGCTACAACGGGTGCAGCGCGAACACATGCACCGGGATACACCCGAGGCAATCGCGACCGGCGAATGCCTGTTTTGCGGTGAACCGCTGGCAGTCGGCATGCGCTGGTGCGGCGCCGAATACCGGGACGACTGGGAACGCGAGGTCAACCGAACATGACCGTGATGACATGGCAGGCAATCGGTGTGCTCTGCGCGGTATTGGTGGCATTTGTGACCGCGCTGTGGACGGTCGGCAAGGTGCTGATCAAGCAGGTGATGACCCGGCTCGACGAGCGCTTCAAGGCAATGGAGGATGCGCGCGTCGAGGCCGGCCGGCACTGGGATAACAAATTTGCCGCGCTGGAGCAGACTGCCAGCGCCAACGAACAGGAATGGCGGCGCGTCGAGCGCGATGTGCTGACATTAAAGGCCGATCTGCCGTTGCATTACGTGCGACGCGAGGATTATGTGAGAAACCAGACCGTGATCGAGGCGAAGATCGACGGCCTGGCCATCCGACTGGAAAACGTATTATTGAAGGGGAGCCACGATGGCTGACATGGTAAAAATCCGCCGCGAAACGATACGCTGGATGATCCTGCTGACGCTGAACAATGCAAGGCCGACCGGCGCGTATGAAAAGCTGGTGCTGTCGGTAGTGCAATCGGAATACCCGGACTCGACCCAGAACGAGGTGCGGCGCGAGATGGATTATCTGGACGAGCGCGACCTGGTGACGATCGACCGGCAGCCGGACGGGCGCTGGTTTTGCAAATTGGACCGCTACGGTGTGGACGTGGTCGAGTACACTGTGCCGGTCGAACCGGGCATTGCGCGGCCGGAGAAATACCATGACGCGTAAGGTCACGCTGTCAGCACCGCAGAAAGAGATCATTGATGTGTTCGCGCATATCATGGTGGCGAGCGATATCGCCAAGAATGTCGAAGGCATGGCCGGTTTTCTCGATAGCTATTTAAACGAGGCAATGACGCCAAAGCAGCAAGCCATATGGCAAGCGCTGCTGAACAGATCGACGCAGGTCAGGAAGGATATGCTCAAGGAGCTAAAACAGGAGAAATCCGGTGCCTAGGCCGTCGCCGATCGACGACTTTACACCGGAGCAGCGCGCCGCATTCGAGGGCGAGCTGATCCGGCGTAACTTCAAGGATTACGATGGCCTGGTCGACTGGCTGAAGGCCAACGGCCTGGAGATTTCGCGCAGCGCAGCCTATCGGCACGGCAGCAAGTTGCAGCGCCGCTTGCAGGCTGTGCGCAATAGTACAGAGGCCGCCAAGCTGATCGCGGAAGCCGCGCCGGACGATGCGGATCTGCGCTCGGCGGCGGTCATATCGATGGTGCAGTCGGAGCTGTTTGATGTGATGGTGACATTGCAGGATCTGGACGAGGCCGAGCCCGGCGAGCGGGTGATGCTGCTGAAAGAGGCGGCGCGCAGCGTGCTGGATATGACCAAGGCGAGCGTATTGCAGAAGAAGTGGCAGGCGGACATCAAGGATAAGCTGGACAAGGCATTCTCGAAGCTGGAAACGCAGGCCGGCGAGACGCAAAGCGGGCCGAAAAAACTGGATGCGGATACGTTGGCGGCGGTTCGTCGCGAGGTTTATGGATTGGTATGAGCGAAAAACAAGACAAATTTGAATCGTGGGGACTGCTGGAACTTTTCGGTCACCAGCGTTTAGCTGGCCTTTTGAGCGAGCAGACTATTGGCGGATGTCATTTCATCCGTATCGACGTACCAGAAGTTGATGGTGTTCCCGGTTATACCCGATTTTTCACCAATGGGGCGATTTACGGGATGACCATTACCACGGAAGAAGTGGCAAGAGCGTTGGCGGCAAATCTACGAGCAAAACCGATACAAGCCTACGAGATGCCGCGCTTGGGCAATTCAGTCGCGTCGCATGACGATGACGATGATGATTTCCCGCTATAAATGACCGCCCTCGATTCCGGGAGGGTTGAATGACGGTTTAGCCCCTACACCTACACAAGCTAGGGCACAATTAAGAGGAAAATCAAATGCATTACCGCAATGGCCGCGGGGCAAATAACGGCGACAAGTTGGTTAAACTGGAAGGCGGCAAGATTGTTGCTGTCGGCGTGCTGCACAGCGCCACTCCTGGAAACGATTATTGCAACGGATATATTGCCCCCATCCAATCCCCATCCCAGGAAATCGCCTGCATGGTTGATTGCCTGCACATCGACGACGTGGCCGAAATGCTGGCCGAAAAGGGACTGGACAAGCGCCCCGAAGGTAAATAAACGAGCGGCTAACCCGAATTAGAGCTATTAAGCCGTGACCGCCCTCGACCTCTACCTCTACCAAAAGACCTGGCTGAAGGATAAAGCCCGTTTCAAGCTGGGCCGCTTCGCCCGGCAAACCGGCAAGACCTTTACCACCACCCTGGAACTGGTCGACGACGCCCTGCAAGCCGAGGCCGCCGGGCGCCGTTCGCCCTGGGTGATCCTGTCGCGGGGAGAACGCCAGGCGCGGGAGGCGATGGAAGAAGGCGTATTCCGCCACCTGGAAGCCTACGGCCGCGCCGCATCGAGCTATGGGGTGGAGGAAATCGACTGGTACGACGAGGACTCGGGCCTCAAGCGCAAGGCGCTGCAGGTGGTCCTCAGCAAGTTGAACAAGATCACCGCGCTGCCGGCCAATCCGGACACCGCGCGCGGCTTCTCGGCGAACGTCTTCCTGGACGAGTTCGCCTTCCATGCCGACAGCCGCAAGATCTGGACCGCGCTGTTTCCGGTTATTTCGGCCGGATTCAAGCTGCGCGTGACCAGTACGCCCAACGGCAAGGGCAACAAGTTTTATGACCTCTGCACCAGCGAAGACAGCGCCTGGTCGCGCCATACCGTCGATATTTATCAGGCGGTGGCGGACGGTTTGCCGCGCGATGTGGAGGAAATGCGCCAGGCTTTGAACGATGAGGATGCGTGGGCGCAGGAATTCGAGCTGAAATGGCTCGATGAGGCTTCGGCCTGGTTGTCGTTTGAGTTGATCAATAGCGTCGAACATGATCATGCCGGCATTCCGGAGCATTACGCCGGCGGCCCGTGTTTCGTGGGCGTCGATATTGCGGCTCGGAACGATTTGTTTGTAATCTGGATAGTTGAGGTGATTGGTGATGTTTTCTGGACACGTGAAATTATTGCAAAGCGGCGTATTAGCTTTGCTGATCAAGATGCACTTCTGGCTGATGTATTTATGCGATACCGTGTTTTACGCGTTTGCATGGATCAGACCGGCATGGGCGAAAAGCCGGTTGAAGATGCTCGGCGACGTTATGGCACAAGCCGCGTCGAGGGCGTGCTGTTTACCGGCCCGAATAAGCTCTTATTGGCAACAACAGGCAAAGAGATGTTCGAAGACAGGCGGCTACGCATCCCCGCGGGAGTCTCCGAACTTAGAAATGATTTGCATAAGCTGAAAAAAGAAGTCTCGGCGACGGGATCACCCCGGTTTGTCGCCGATAGCGATGCCGCAGGCCACGCCGACCGGGCGTGGGCCTGCTTTTTGGCGATTCATGCGGGTTCCAATACGCCGGCATTGATAGAGTTCGAATCCACCGGTAAGCGCCGCGTGCTGCACGACTCGGTTTCTATCCATGACGATGGCGACCGGGTATCCGGACTCAACGATTTTGCAGGGTATGTATGAGTTATAAGGTGCAAAACGGCGTGTTGATTCCGGCCAGTTTCGCCGAAGCGCCGGCGGCCAAGCCTATTTTCGAGGAAGTGGCCACCACGGCCGATGGCCGCGATATTACGCGGGGTTTCGTCGACGGCCTGCAACTGTTGCCGCCGGTGGATAGCATTCAGCAGTTGCGCGGCGTGGATCTGCGCGTCTATGACGAAGTGCGCCGCGACGACCAGGTCGCCACTGTATTGCAGCAGCGGAAACTGGCGTTGTCGAGCAAAGAGTGGGCGGTCATGGCCGGCGGTACCAAGCGCGCCGACAAGGCTGCAGCCAACTTCATTACAGAGCAGCTGAATAACATTCCCTTCGATCGGCTTACCGAAAAGATGCTATCCGGCCTTTTCTGGGGATATGCCGTGGCCGAGTGCCTGTGGGCGCGGGACGGACAATTCATTGCGCTGGCCGATGTAAAGGTGAAGAAACAGCGCCGATTCGGCTTTGCGCCGGACGGCTCGCTGAGGCTATTGACCTCGAAAGCGCCGCAGGGCAAAGAACTGCCGGTGCGCAAGTTTTGGGCATTTTCGACCGGCGCCGACGATGACGACGATCCGTATGGGCTGGGCCTGGCGCATTGGTTGTATTGGCCGACGTTTTTCAAACGCAACGGCATTAAATTTTGGCTGATTTTTCTAGAAAAGTTCGGCATGCCGACGGCAGTTGGCAAATACCCCACTTCGGCCAGCGCCGACGAGAAATCGCGTTTGTTGCAGGCGCTATATGCGGTGCAAGTGGATAGCGGTATCCGCATCCCCGACACGATGCAGATTGAGCTATTGGAAGCAGCGCGCTCCGGATCGGCCGATTACACCGCGCTATACGACCGGATGAACGCGGCGATCAGCAAAGTGGTGCTCGGCCATACAGGCTCGTCCGATTCGACACCGGGCCGTCTGGGCGGCGAAGACATGGCTTCTGAAGTTCGCGGCGATTTGATTAAGGCCGATGCGGATCTGATCTGCTCATCGTTCAACTTGTCGATCGTCAAATGGCTAATCGACTGGAATTTCCCCGGCGCGGCCCTTCCCAAGGTTTGGCGAGAAGTGGAAGAAGCCGAGGATTTGAAGTCGCGGGCCGAGCGCGACAAGATTATTTTCGATATGGGCTACAAGCCCACATTGAAGTATATCGCGGACACATACGACGGCGAATTCGAAGCAAAACCAGAAGCCGATCCTAATACCCCTCCGAGAGAGCCGGCATTAGCTCCGGACAACCGTTTGCCCTCCCAGATGGATAACTCTGGGAGGGCGGCCCAGTTTTCCGAAAATCAGGATCAACCGACACCACCGGAACTGATGGCAGACAGGCTGGCGCAGGATACTGCCAAGCCCGGCCGCGACTGGATGGATAAGATCATGGCGATGGTGGATGCCGCAACGTCGCTTGAGCAGCTGCGCGATATGCTGCTGAATGCTTACGGCGATCTGGACAGCAGCGACATGACCAACGTGATGGCAATGGCATTCGCCGCAGCCGATCTGGCCGGGCGTTTCGATATTGAATTAGGCAATTAATCTTTTAACCCACGGAGTAATCCAATGAAACCCATGAGTATTTTAAAAACAACTTTTATCGTATCCCTGCTGTTGTTTACGGCCAATGCATTCGCCTGGTCGTACACTACGGCGGTCAAAAATAGCCAGTTGGGCGCGGTAACCACGGCCATCGGCACGACCGGCGTGCTGGAAATCGGACCAACCGGCATGGGCTCTGTCTGTGTCTCTTTCGCACTGAATAACCCGGCGGCGGCCGCCGCGTCGGGTGGCGTGCTGACATTGTCGGGATTTCCGAAAACCGCGACAGCATCGGCGACGTGCACGGCGGCCGAAGCGCGCATCAGAACGGCAACCGCTGGCACCGATATTGTTACCGGACTGACGGTTACGGCAACTGGGGGGGGCGGCAATATTACTCTCGATAATACCAGCATTAACAGCGGGCAAAGCGCGACGATGAATTCTTTCTCGCTTACCGCAGGCAACTGATAATTTTTTGGCGTCGTCTTTGTTGTGGACGATTTTGAATCGAATAGCGACATAGATCGGTTTATCCGGTCTACGCCGCTATACGCATTTTGGAAATCTAAAACCCGGACGAACTTCAATCATAATCCAAAAAGCAATGCCAACCTAAAGTCTGCGCACCACCAGGGCAGACTTAGCGAAAAAGGGTTTGATCTGCAAAATTATGACTGGTTGAAATCGCGTAATGATCTGGAATAATCTCTTTTCAGTGCCCGCCTATCAGCATGATTTGCCGGCTAATAACCCGGCGCTGGATATCACCAGCAATAACTATGTCATTCCCGAAAATGCAGATAGCTTGCGGGTGAATATCGAAATACCTGACACTGCTTACACCGAGATTATCGGTGATATTGCGTATGAGATCAGCGCTGACCAAGCCGCATGGGTGCAGATCGCCATGTATTCCTGGGTGATTCAGAACCCGATCGGCTCGATAGACAAAAACGGACTGCTTATCTCAGCAACTCCAACCATATCCTTCGAGTATCAATTACCGGCCGCGCACAAAGGCATGTGGCTTCGCGGCCATGTGTCCCTGTTCACGTCGTGCATTATCGGCTTTTCTGTTGATTATGGAGTGATTTAGTGGCGATTACTTATGTCGCTAATTTTGCCCACGGAACGACGCAAAATGTCACCTCTGGATCGATTTCTGCCGCTGTAAATGATGTTATTCTCGTTCTGTTCAGCAATGAAAGTAACGATAACGCGGGCACGTTAAGCATATCGAATACCGGCGCGGCGATTGCGTGGACGAATATCGCTACGACAAATACAAATAATGAATGTAAGTCTGCAGGATGGTTTGGTGTTGTTGCTTCGGCGGGTAATATCACAGTCACCATAGCGAAGACGGGAACTTTCGCGAATAATTCGTTACTTGCGGTTATCAAGCATACCGGCGCCGATACATCAAATCCATGTCCGTCGGGAAATAGATTCGGTGGCATCGATACCAATGGCGATACCACTCAAGCGATCACGCCAACCGCACCAGGTAGTGCATTATGGATGATTGCCGCCGATTGGAATCAGACGAATACATTCGCGGCGGCTGCTAATTGCACGCTTGCTGATGTGTATGACATCGCGGGTGCGTTTACTGCGGCAATTATTCATCCGACCACGCAACCACGGCCGGATGCCGCTGCGTTCACGATCGGCGAAAGCGACACGGGCGCCACGATCGCCTGGGTAGCGGTTGAAGTTAAGGCGGCGGCATCCGGCGGAGTAACGGGATCGGGGGCGATTACTGAAGATGCGGACACCGCATCCGGAACCGGCGTCGCGATAATATCGGGATCGGGCGCGATTACCGAGTCTTCAGATACGGCATCAGGCGCCGGGTCTGTAAATGTATCGGGTTTCGGCGCGATTGCCGAGTCTGCGGACACGGCAGCGGGAACCGGGGCCGTAAAAATATCGGGATCGGGCGCGATTACCGAGGATGCCGACGCGGCGTCAGGCACGGGAATAGTAAAAGTATCGGGTTCCAGCGCGATTACCGAAAATGCGGACACGATAGCGGGAACCGGAGCAGTAAAAATATCGGGATCAGGGTCGATTACCGAAGATTCGGACGCGGCATCGGGCGCCGGGTCAATAAAAATATCGGGTTCCGGCGCGATTGTCGAAGACGCGGATACAGTCTCGGGGACCGGAACTATTGCCGGCGGAATATCCGGCAGCGGAGCGCTTACCGAAGATGCCGACTCCGCATCCGGAACCGGCGTTGTAAAAATATCAGGATCAGGCACGATTACCGAGGATGCCGACACAGCGTCCGGAGCGGGGGCTGTAAAAGTATCAGGCTCCGGATCGCTCGCCGAGAATGTCGACACCGCGACAGGAACTGGCGCAGTAAAAGTATCTGGCTCCGGAGCAATTACGGAAGATGCCGACACCGCGTCGGGCGCCGGAACCGTTGCCAATGGAATATCGGGCTCCGGCGCGATTACGGAAAGCGCGGATACAGCGGCCGGAACAGGAGCTGTAATAATATCCGGGGCCGGATCGCTTGTGGAGGATATGGACGCGGCATCGGGAACCGGAGCCGCAACGGTATCAGGCTCAGGCGCAATCACAGAAGCTGCTGATACGGCGACAGGCTCCGGGACTGTTGTCAGCGGAATATCCGGAACCGGCGCGATTGTCGAAAACGCGGATACGGCGACGGGAGCGGCGACCGTTTTAACTTATGGCACGGGCGCGATTGCCGAAAATGCAGATATCGCGGCCGGAGCCGGAACGGTTCTTGTATCGGGATCGGGCGCGATCGTGGAAACCGCCGATATCGCCTCGGGATCGATCGGCCTGAGTTATCTGCCCGAAATAACTAAACCGGGATTAATATCCGCGAACATCGTATGGGGGATGCGCCGTGTATCTTGAATTTCCTATTTACCCTGGGCGGTCAAATTCAGTAAAGATCGCGCTGACAAACAACAATGCTGTAATCGACCATACGAAGATTACCCGGCTTGCAATTTATGTTGGATCAACATTATTCGATAGTCAGGCAACGCCGGCCATGTTCGATAAGACGAACGCCGGTCATGTGGAAATTAAATTGGGGGCGGCCTCGCCCGCCATCGCTGCCGGGCGCTATACATGCAGGTTAATTGTCTACGATGATGGCGCATATACGTTGGGGCTGATCGTGCCCGTAGCGTTTGTTGTCTCCGTTCTGACCGAGCCGTCCTGATGCCGATTACAGGCATTTTTAGGCTGCCATTTGCCGAGCAGGTCGCGTTTTTTCGGCAAAAAATTAACATGCCTACCGAGCATTACGACGATATCATCAAAAGTGCGCACGATCGCGCGTTCGTGGTCGCCGGCGCGGCCAAGGCCGATCTGCTGAACGATCTACGTCAAGCGGTCGACCGGTCTATTGCCGAGGGCAAGTCGATCGGCTGGTTTCGTAAGGAGTTTGATGCGATCGTAGCAAAAAACGGGTGGACGGGATGGACTGGGGAAGGCACGAAGGACGGCCGTGATTGGCGTACGCGGATCATTTATAGAACCAATATGTCGGCCAGTTATGCTGCCGGCCGCTATGCGCAGTTGACCAGCCCGTCGATGCTGAAAAATAGACCCTATTGGAAGTATATTCATAATGATACGGTGCTGCACCCGCGACCCTTGCATTTGAGCTGGAATGGCCTGGTATTGAAGCATGATGATCCGTGGTGGCAAACGCATTTTCCGCCAAACGGCTGGGGGTGTCGTTGCCGGGTGACGGCGGTGAGGGCGGATCAGTACAAGGGCGACAGAGCGCCTGACGATGGCATGTATGAGTTCGTCGATAGGCACGGCGAGGTGCACCGCGTGCCGCAGGGCGTCGATTATGGCTGGGATTATGCGCCGGGAGCTAGCGTTACTGCATTGCGTGCGAATGCTATTGCCAAGTCGGAAACCTTAGGCGATGGTATCAGCAACGCATTACGCCAACAGTTGGCCAGGTCGGAGCATGAAGGGGAACGCATTGATTTACAGATGCGGTCAATGCGCACCTTGCAGGATGTCAAAGCGATCTTGAGCGACATCGTGGCAATTAAACCCGAGTGGCTCCCGCATGGAGTAAGCCAGGTGGTTGCGGCGAATGTGGACAATGTCTTTGCGATGACCGATTCCCGTGGTTATTTTGTACTATCGACTGCGGAAATTCCGGCGGCAGGCGGACGATCCGGCTTGAGTTTAACCCTGGCTGCTTTGCGGAAATCCCAAGACGGTAAGCCCTTGGATTTTTCGGAAGAATATGCGTTGGAGTCGATATGGCATGAGATGGGGCATAATCGACAGGCGCATCAAATGCTGGATTCGATGCCTATCGAGCAGCGAGTGATCGCGGAGAGCCTTCGTCAAACCATTGCCCGGCAAACTTACCCGGAATTGTTGAACATGCTGGGAATTGAGGCTCTGCATTTGCTGGCCATCCGAACCGGCGGTCTGAGTTATACTAAAAGTGCGGGCACTTTTAAGAATTTGTTGGTCGAGATTGGCGCGATGAATCCGGTGACTCTTGCTCTGCATGCACCGATATTGACCTCTTTGCAACTGATCGACCAAAAAGCTACTTGGAATTCTATGATACAAGACATTGCGACTGTACTTTCTGACGCCTATCCAAGCAAGAAAGTATTGATAGTCGAAACACTCCACCGTTTGGAAAACCGTCGTTATGATTGAGAGTATCTTTGATCCGCCACATTTCGCGACTGATGAGGAAATGCATCAGCTCTACAGTTACGAGTCTCGCGAGGACTTTCTGTCAAATGGCCCGACCACTCAAGACAATCGTATCCTTTACCTGTGGGAGCTTTATCAGTTACGAGGCGACAAGGCCGGTATGGCGGCCCAAGAAGCCCGTTTAAACGATCCTCATTATCTCGATGAAATCAAATATCGCGATACGTTTGTGGATATAAAAACACTCGGAGGTGGTGATCCAACGAATTGATTTTTTGCTTTCACTCTGTGCAAATTATTTTTATTTTTTGTTCCGTTTTGTTTCTTTTCGTTTCGTTTTATTTCGATTTATCTAGCTTTTTCCCTTCCATTTATCTAATCTCTGTTCACCATGAATTGTTGCCATGGGAGCAGATACTTCAGTGCAGTCACTAAATGATTGAATGACAACATAGGCCACTGTTGGAGGCCGGCTTGTTTATGTTTGACCAGAAATAACGTTCCCCGCATAACTTCACTTCTCCAAATATGGATTTCGCCATTTGGCGGCATTTGTTTACCCGTTTTAATGGTATAGGACCGATCGGATGATAGTACCGCTATTTTTACGAAAGCTTGTTTTGGGCATCCGAGCCCAAGCAAGCGGCAAAAATTACGCGGCAGCTATTGCCTTCGGCGCCCCGATTCGTCTTGCTTCGCAATGACTTTACCCCGTGTCGCGATGCCTTGCGGGTTTGCTCCGCTTCGCTTTGCAAACCCGCCCGGCGCTACGGCTATCGGGGACTAAAAATCTTCCCTTAGCCTTGCTCCGCTTCCAAAATTTTCAGCGAACGGCAAGGCATCTCATGACCCAGTCTCGGACTATAGTCGCTAGCGGGGCATCTGATGATAGGAAGATCCTCGTACATAGAGACTTGTCGAAAAAGATTGGGAATCCAAACGAGAAAACAACAGGTAAATACTGCCGTAAAATGAAAAGGCTACCCCACATTCTCCTTTCTGCATTTGTTCTTCACACCCCCTTCGTCATGGATACTCGTACAACATCTGAGAATAGTTTTCCGTAGCCAAAAGACGCTCAATATTGCGCCGCGCGGCTTCTTCATAGCGCTGATGAAAAAAATAGGTGTAATAGATATGTGGCCTGGCGAGCAGCTCGCTTAAAAATTGAGCCTGGGCCCGATAATAGACTGCATCCAAAATATGCGGCAGTTCCTTGCGTATATACAGCTCATCCAGAAGACAGTCATCCTGGTTCAATGCCAAACTCGAAAGATCGATATCTACGATATAGGACTCATCACCTTCCCTGGGCGGTTGTGTGTGCCGGGTAATCAGAATCAGGGCGCGCACCTTCTTGACGAAGGCCGTGGAAAAACAATCGGCGCCCCATTGGCCAAACAAATCGGCGCTTCGTTTTTCGTTGTCTCTTGCGCCCGGCATATAGACGGCATCATGAAACCATAGCGCCAATTCGACCGCTTCCGGGTAATCCATTTGGTTGGCCGTACGATCAAACTCGGCAAGGCAATGCACCAAATTTGCCCAGTTACGATGACAACTGCCAGCAGCGGTATACCGGCTGAACAAATATTCAAAAATCGGCTCGACAGGACGCCCTGTCCGCGCCGCGGCTGTCGGTAGGCAACTCGTCCACAGCGCTCGGAAGCGCTCACCCAGCATCGTCGTTGACATGTCAGAGCCCTCTTTGTTGTATGCTTCAAGGAGTTGGAAAGCAAATCCCATTCCAAAGAGGCAGGGCAATTCTCCGCATTGGATTTATCTGTGAATTCAAGCGATCGGTCCAAAACTATCGCCGACGTCGAAACCTTGCAGGATCGCGGCACCTAACCAAAATAGTGCAATATCGGGTCGATTTTCACCATATCAGTGCAAAAAACCGCGATGATCCTTGAAGCCTACTTAAAATGCCTTGCAATTTCTTCATTTTCGTAAATAGGTACGTCTCTGGCATGGAATATGCCTAATATTCATCGAAGCTTGTTTTTAACAAGCTTGCATTCGGGATAGGGCCACACTGAAAGCCCTAAATTGGCTTTCAACCCTTCTCGGATTCGTTCTTTGTCAAATCGATCTGCTTCATGTCGGTAAAAAAAGCCGCGCGGCCGTCGTGCTGATCAACGATGCGGTTCTCCGCCTCGACCGGAATACGACTATGCGCCTCATCGACGTGGTTTTCCATCCGGAACAACGCTCTCCCGGAGTGGATTTCCGGCGCGTGCAAATCCTTCAGCCGCCCCTGCATTTTTGGCGGTCGACACGCTTCGTGTGAACGGTCTGATCGAAGGCGCCGAGTTCCAGCTGCGCATCGACGGGCGACCCACAGTGTGGTGCATGAAGGCAAAGTGCTTACCCGCACAACGACCAGGACCGGCCTTTCCCCGCGCCCTGGCTGCGGGTCAAACCGCGCAACGCGGTGCAATGGACACTGCCCTTCCCACCGCTCCTTGCGACTCTCGGAGGAGACGGTGGGCAGCTTTGCGGAATTTGTCTGTAAGGAAAGATCACTTCAATACAAATCCACAGGGTCGACATCAAGCGACCAGCGCAGATTTTTTTCCTTTTTGATGCTATCGATTGCCGGCGTCAAGCTATCTAGCAATTGCTGCAGCGCCTGCCGGTTAGTATCCTGCAACAATAACTGATAGCGGTACAAACCGGCGCGTTTCGCCATCGGCGCGGCAACGGGGCCCAGGACTTGCGTCTCCCCTCGTTGCATCACGGCGGCCAGTTTTTTAACTTCCTCCAAAAACGCCTTGGGCTTGAAAGGATCCATCGCCTGAACCCGAAGCAAAGCCTGATAGCTGAACGGCGGCAACACCGCCGCCTTGCGCTCGTCCAGCGCTTGTCTGGCGAAGCCGTTGTAGCCTTCGCGGATCAATGTCGTCAACAGCGGATGCTCGGGATGGCGGGTTTGCAGGATCACCGTGCCGAGCTTATCCGCCCGCCCGGCGCGCCCCACCACCTGTACGATCATCTGTGCGAGTTTTTCGGCGGCATGAAAATCGATGCTATACAGACCACTGTCGGTGTCGAGAATCGCAACCAGCGTCACATTCGGAAAATGATGGCCTTTCGCGAGCATTTGCGTACCCAGGATGATATCCGCATGGCCTTCGTTGATCTGCTGAAGATAGTTTTCGAGCGCACCTTTGCGCTGCGTCGTGTCGCGGTCGAGCCGAATGATGTTTTTACCCGGAAACAGTTCGGGCAGAACTTTTTCGACACGCTCGGTGCCGAGTCCCAACGGCGTCAAGGTACTGCCCGTACAAGAGGGACACGACTTCACCAGGGGCTTTTCACTGGCGCAGTGATGGCAGCGCAGCTTTTGTTCGCGAAAATGGATCACCAGATTCGCATCGCAATGCACGCAGCGCGCGACCCAGCCGCAGTCGTGGCAAATCAACGTCGGCGCGAAGCCGCGCCGGTTCAGGAACAACAGCACCTGCTCGTTCTTGTCCAGGGTTTGGCGGATTTCCGCGAGTAACGCGGCGGAGATGCCTTCATGCAGGGCCTTGTTGCGGATGTCGAGCAAGCGGACTCGAGGCGCCGAGGCATTGCCTGCGCGGTTGGGCAATTGCAACAGACGGTAGCGTCCGCTTTGTGCGTTATAAAGACTCTCCAGCGACGGCGTCGCGGAGCCGAGCAATACCGGAATGTTTAATAACTTGCCTCGCACCACTGCGACATCGCGCGCGGAAAAGCGGAAACCTTCCTGCTGTTTGAACGAGGTGTCATGCTCCTCGTCCAGAATGATCAGACCCGGCCTCGGCAACGGCGTAAACAGCGCCGAACGGGTGCCGAGCAGAATTGAACAGGTGCCTTGCTGCATCGACAGCCAGGCGGTCTGGCGCTGAGCATCGGTCAACTTCGAATGCGACACCGCGATATTCACCGCAAAACGCTGCCGGAAGCGATTTTCGAGTTGTGGCGTCAGCGTGATTTCGGGCAGCAGCACCAGCACCTGTTCGCCGCTTGCCAACACCTGCTGGATGATCTGCATATACACTTCGGTCTTACCGCTGCCAGTCACACCTTCGAGCAGGAACACACCGAAGCGGCCAAGTTCGTCACAGACATCATGAACCGCCGCGGCCTGCTCGGGATTGCATTCGATCGGATTCCCCTTGACCAACGGCATTGCGTCATCCGGCATGATGACACCCTCATCGATCTTCAGCAAATCCTTCGCCGTCAACTTCTTCAGCGAGGGCCGCCAATTTTCGACCGCCACCGACAGTTCCTCTTCGCTCAAGCCGCTCGGACTGTTCTGCAACGCTTCCAGCAGTTGTTTTTGTTTCGGCGCTCTTTGCAAGTGGGCTGGATCGATTGCCTTGCCTTGTGCGGTCAGAACGTAGCGTATCGGTCTTTCGAGCACCGCGGCCTTGCCCTGCCGAAGTCCGGCAGGAAATGCCGCGGCGAACACTTCGCCCAAGGGATGATGATAGTAACGGGAGGCCCAATGCAAAAGGCGCAAATCGTCCGGCGATAACAACGGTTCTGGATCGAGAACGCGCACAACGGGTTTTAATTGCTTCCGACTCAGTTCGGTGGTCGCTTCCACGCTGACCAGATACGCGATTTTTTGGGTCTTTCCGAACGGCGCCAATAAGCGCATTCCAGGCTTGAGCGTCCCCGGCGAAATTGCCTCCGGCGCTTCATAATCGAACAAACGATACAGCGGCACATCGAGGGCCACCCGAAGGACGGGCAGATTGTCTTGCGGCAACTCTGTCATAAAATATCAGTAAGCATTAACAATGACCGCTAAGTTGCTCTATCTCGGGGATTACTTGGAGTTACCCACAAAAGCTGTGGATAAGTCTGTGGACAAATACTTTTTAACTGCTCTTAATCGCGGTTTTTATTGCAGTTTTGTTAATTTGACCATAAAGTGATCTTGCTATTTTTTAATTTATTTTCAATTACTTGCACAAAAAGAAAAAAGCGTTACGCCGATTTTTGAAGGAATCCATCGATAAAACGCTTTGCCGAAAGGCCGAATCAAATCGGTGCATAACTTGTCAAGACCCGGAACAAAATGCGCCATGATTGCAGATCGGTGCGGTAAAACGGGTCATTCCGCATCATTTGAGTTCAGGCAAACGAGTTCACTTTGCCTGACTCCAGAGTTTCCGCGGTACGGCTTTGCCCTAAAATAATGCGATCATCTCGGCAGGAATTGCCGAAAGGACGTACCCGCCCTTAATTTAGGATGAGGTTAACAATTACACACCGGTGCTAGTCAAGCTGAAAGGCACGCATTCATGCCCCAGAGGGTATCGCGTACCCTATCCAACATGGTACGGATGGGTTAGCACAAAAAGGTACGCGGAATGGGGCTTTCGGGAAGTTATTGATAACTCAGCCCTTCATGGCAATTCCGCAAGAATTTCGGTCAATGCTGCTTGGCATTCCAAAATTGCAACAAACTCAACGTCGCCAGTAGCAAAAATGCAATCAATGTCCAGCCCGGCATGCTCAGGCCCATAAAAGTCCAATCGACTTTCGCGCAGTCGCCAGTGCCGCTTAACATCAGTTTCAGCGTCTCGGTCAAGGGAAAGTTGTTGAAGATATAGCTGAGTCCGGGACCGCATTCCGGCACCTCCTCGGGCGGCAGATGCTGTAGCCAGACATGGCGCGTCGAAATCGCGCCGCCGCCCAATGCAGCCACCGTGCCCACTATCGCGTAGATTTTGACGCCGACGGTGCCGGGATTATGCAGTCCGGCAATCAGAAATACTATGCCGGTCAGTAAAATCGCGATGCGCTGAGAAATGCATAATGGGCAGGGTTCCAGTCCGTAGACCAATTGGAAGTAAGCGCCCATCGATAGTAGAAAAACGCAGCCCAGAAAACCGAGCAAAAACCAGAGACGTGGGGTCAATCTTATCCATTCGAGCCAATTCTTATTCATTCAATATCCGCAAGTTGCAAACCAAGTTAAGTCAAATCAGCGCCTGTCGAAGCTGCTTAAAACCATATCATTTTCGCCGCTACGACTAGCAGCAATAACGAGAAATAACGTTTCAGTTTTTGCGCCGGGATACTGCTGGCCAGCTTCGCGCCGATTGGCGCGGTGATCACACTGGTCAATACGATACCGATAAATGAAGGCAGATAAATATAACCCAAACTCCATTCGGGCAACAGCGGCGACTGCCAGCCCAATAAGATATAACTGGCGGCTCCGGCAACCGCAATCGGCAGGCCGCAGGCGCTGGACACGGCGACCGCATTGCGGATCGGTATCTGAAAATACACCAGATAAGGTACGGTAAGCGTACCCCCACCAATGCCGATGATCGCGGACATGCCGCCGATCACCAACCCGGCAGTGTGGTCCAGAAACCTCGATGAAGGTTTCCGACCAGTACTCGGCTTTCTTTGCAGCGCTAATTGCAGCGCCGCATATAACAGGTAGACGATAAAGATATAACGCAATACCTCGCCCGAAATCCGGTCGGCGATCACCGCACCGAGCGCCGAACCGACCATGATACCGGGCGCAAGTCTCAAGACCTTGCCCCAGAGTACCGCACCGAGCCTGTGATGGGCGATGACCGACGCCACTGCGGTCAGAATGATAGTCGCCAGTGAGGTCGCGACAGCCATGATCATCACATTCTCCGCGGCAAACCCTTGCATGGCGAACAGCATTGCGAGCACCGGTACCATGATCAGACCACCGCCGATACCGAACAAGCCCGCAAACAGGCCCGCCACCGTGCCCAGCATCATGCTGGCTATAAATAAGATGATCACTTTGTTCCTCTCAATCCTGTGGCGGTGACAAGATACCGGCCTCTCCTATCATTATGTTATGCTAAGACGCATCGTTAAATCAAAGTGAAGTTACATGGAAATTTATCTGGTCGGCGGCGCGGTGCGTGACAGTTTGCTGAGTCTTCCGGTAGAGGAACGCGATTGGGTGGTGATCGGCGAGACCACAGAATCGATGATGCGCCAAGGCTTCAGGCCTGTCGGCAAGGATTTTCCCGTGTTTCTACACCCGTATAGCCATGAGGAATACGCGCTGGCCCGGACCGAACGGAAAACCGCGCCCGGCTACAAGGGCTTTGCGGTCGATGCGGCGCCGGACGTGACACTGGAACAGGATTTGCTGCGCCGCGATCTGACGATCAATGCGATGGCATTGACTCCCGAAGGCAGGCTCGTCGATCCTTATGGCGGACGCGCCGATCTGGAAAAACGCATCCTGCGCCATGTTTCGCCGGCTTTCGCGGAAGATCCGGTGCGTATTCTGCGCATCGCTCGCTTCGCGGCCCGTTATCGGTCTCTCGGCTTCACGATCGCGCCGGAAACGAACGCTCTGATGAAACAAATGGTCGCCGCCGGCGAAGCCGATTTTCTGGTCCCGGAACGCGTCTGGGCCGAACTGATCAAGGCGCTGAAAGAGCCCTGCCCCGCAGCGTTTTTCCAAACTCTCAAAGACTGCGATGCACTCGCGGCCGTTTTTCCGGAAATCGACCGCCTGTTCGGCGTGCCGCAGCCCGAAAAACATCACCCCGAAATCGATACCGGCGTGCATACCCTGCTATGCCTCAAACAAGCAGCGCTGTTATCCGACAAACCCATCGTAAGATTCGCCGCGCTGACGCATGATCTCGGCAAGGGCGTCACTCCGAAAGAAAACTGGCCGCATCATTACGATCATGAGCAAAAAGGGCTCGACGTACTTGAAGTGATGTGTGTCCGCTTGCGTGTGCCGAATGCTTACAAAGCGCTGGCGATGCAGGTCGCGCGCTTTCATACCCACTGCCATAAAGCATTTGAACTGCGGCCCGGCACGCTGACCGACACGCTGGCCGCGCTCGGTGCCTTCAAACCTCGGCATTCGCTGCTCGAAGATTTTTTATTGGCTTGCGAAGCGGACGCCAGAGGGCGCACCGGCTTTGAAAACCGGCCTTATCCACAGGCCGACTTCATACGCGGTGCCGCCAAGGCCGGCGCCGCGGCGGATACCGCGCCGATACTGAACGGCAACCTGAATGGCCCGGAGATCGGTAAGGCGATACGCCGTCTGCGCATCGAGGCGATCAACGACTTTAGCAAGCAATGGCTTCAGGAGAGTCTATCTCAGCAGTAGCGCTTGAGTAATTCGCCAAACTCATCGGCCGGAACCGGCTTACTGAAATAAAAACCCTGAATTTCATCGCAGTCTTTTTGCAAATAACTGGCCCACTGCTGTTCGGTTTCGACGCCTTCGGCAATTGTTTTCATTTTTAGACTCTTCGCCAAACTGATGATCGCATCAACGATGTTTTCGCTTTCCTTATTATCGGCCATGCTGCGGGTAAAGGATTGGTCGATCTTCAATTTGTTCAGAGAAAACCGCTGCAGATAACTCAGCGACGAATAACCGGTACCAAAATCATCGATCGAAATCTCGACGCCCAGTTCGCTCAATTGCCGGGTAATTTCGATCGCTGCCTCGACATTATGCATCGCAATGCTTTCGGTCAGTTCCAGTTCCAGAAAACGCGGCGGCAACTGATATTTTTCCAGAAAATAGCGGACCGTTTCATACAATGTATTGGCTCTAAATTGGGCCAACGACAAATTGACCGCCACCGACACCAGATAACTCGCTTCATGCCAGCGCCGGGCCTGGACAATCGCTTGTTCGAGCACCCAGTCCCCGATCGATAAAATCAGGCCGCATTCCTCGGCAATCGGGATGAATTCGCTCGGCGACACCCAGCCCAACTCGGGATGCCGCCAGCGCAACAAGGCTTCAGCGCCGTTGATGCGCTGCGTCTTGGTATTGAAGAGCGGCTGATAGAAAACCGTCAATTCCTTGTTCTCCAGCGCATTGCGCAAATGCCTTTCCAGTTCCATCCGCCGCTGCGTCTGTTGCTGCATCGCCGGCGTAAAAAACTGATATTGATTACGCCCGTGCTCCTTGGCCTTGTATAGCGCGGTATCTGCGTTTCGGCTCAAGGTTTCGAAGTTGTCGCCGTTTTCAGGATACAAACCGATCCCGATCGAAGGCTGAATATGCAGTTGATAATGTTGATAATGGATCGCCTCATCCAGCGCGGAGATGATCTTTTTTGCAACCGCCGCCGCGCCGTGCCAGTCAGTATTGGCCAGTTGAATATTGAATTCATCGCCGCCGACACGAGCCACGGTATCTTCATCGCGCACGGCGGCCAAGAGTCTTTTGCCGACTTCGATCAGCACCTGATCGCCGACCGAATGCCCCAACGCATCGTTGATGTTTTTGAAATGATCCAGATCGATGAACAATAACGCAAACGTTTGCTTGTTGCGATCAGCGATCGAAATCTCGTGATCGACCCGCGCCTTCAGCAATAGACGGTTCGGCAATCCGGTCAGCGCGTCATAATGCGCCATATACTCGATTTGCTGCTTGGCGGCCTTGAGCTGGGTAATGTCGGTGAAGATCGCAATATAATTGACGATGCCGCCGGCCTCATCTCGCACTACGCTGATCGACAGCCATTCGGTGTACAAACTGCCGTCCTTTTTGCGCTCGACCAGTTCGCCTTGCCAGAAATCGTTTTCGATCAGACTTTTCCACAATAGGCGATGAAAATCCTTGCCGTGCAGACCGGATGACAACAGCCGCGAATTTTTGCCCAACACGTCATGCTCTTCATATCCGGTAATGCGAGTAAACGCCTGATTGACCGAAACGATCCGATTGTCGTGATCGGCGATGATCACCGCTTCGCGGTTTTGGCTGAACACCTTCGCCCAAAGCTCCATCTTTTGCTCGGCCGAGCGCCGCACCGCCTCGCGCGCATACAATCCCAGCGCAAACGACAGATCGAGACTCAATTCAGTCAGCAAATCGAGCACTTCGGCATCGAAAAAATGCACTTGATCCGCATATACATTCAACAACGCATAAGGCTGATGATTCAGCATGATCGGCACCCCGCAGGAAGCTTTCCAGCCGAAAAGCCGGCTTCCATTGTCATGCCAGAGTGCGGTCATCGGATCGTGTTGAAAATCATTGACCACCACGATGCGGTTTTCGCGAAACGCGGTGCCCGCAGGCCCCTGACCTTCAGGTAAATCCGGATTGATCGAGATCATCAATTCATCCAGATAATGAAGTCGGTCGCCGGTTGCCGCGACCGGCAGGATCGTCGCCGTTGCAGCATCCAGTTTGCCGATCCAGACCATACGCACAACATCCATTTCGAGCACGATTTCGCAGACATCCGCAAATAACTCGGCCTCGTTCCGAATTTGCACAATCGCCTGATTGATCTTGGTCAAGACCGCATAGAAATTGTTCAGGCGTTTTATTTTTTCTTCCTGTTGCTTGCGCTGGGTAATGTCGAGCGCGGTCACAATCAACATATCGGAAGCGTTATGATGAAATTGCAGCCAGACTTCGACCGGATAACGGGAGCCGTCTTTGCGCCTATGCACGCTCTCGAAATGCAGTCGCGATTGCTTGCCGAGCAACAACGGCGCGATCAGCCGCGCCAACGTCTCCATATCGTACTGCGGATAGACATCGAGCAGCGTCATTTTAACGAACTCAGCCAGACTGTAACCCAAATTGTTCAAGCCACCCTCATTCACATGGAGAAAATACAGGGTTTTGCTGTCGATGACCATGATTTCGTTGATCGACTGATCAAGCATCACGCCCAACATTTGGCTTTTCAGCTCGGCCTCTCGGATTTCGGTAATATCGAGCCAATCGCCCAACAATTCGTAAGTTTCGCCGGCCGCATTGGTCAGTGAGGTCAAATGATCCTCAATCCACCGGTAGCGTCCGTCGCCGTGTAAAAATCGATAGCACTCTACAATCCGGCCTTTCTTGACGGCTTGCTGTACGGCATCCTTAACGCGTTCGAGGTCATTGGGATGGACTCTCGATCGCCATAAATCCTCCACGGTTTCCCATTCATGAATGCTAAAGCCGCTAAGCTGTTCCAACCGGATCGAACCATAGTTGAATCGGAAGCCTTCTTCGGGTTTAGTTTTGGGTAATAGCGAATAAATCGCCGTAGCGCTGTAATCGATCAAATGCTGAAGATAGCGCTTCTCGTTATGTAACTGTTCCCGCAAACGATATTTGTCCGAAACATCGTTAAAAGTCAGAATGACTCCATAGAGATCGCCTTCATCATCCAGTATCGGCGAAGAACTGATTTCAATATGAAACGTATTACCAGTACGGGAATGCAACAGAACCTGATGAGTTTGCCGGATCAATTGCCGTGTCTTGAGCACGTGCCGAATCGGCAAAGAAATCACTTCGCTGGTATTCACATTGATGACACAGAGGACCTTCTCGACCGGCTGTCCAATGCCTTCTGCCGCCGGCCAGCCGGTCAATTGCTCCGCGATCGGATTCATGGTGGCGATTACCCCTTGCGTATCGGTCGTGATCAGGCCGTTGCCGACCGATTGCAAGGTCACAGCCAACACGTGCTCGCCCTGTTTGAGGGTTCTCAGCGTCTGTTGCTGGGTCTGATGATTTTGTTCCAGCATACGTCCCAGTTGGGCCAGCTCGCCATCTCCGGTCAACGGATTTCTTGCAGCCGGATCGTTAGCGGCAATCTGCTTGATGAACGGCAGCAAATGCTGTAGCGGCCGAAACAGCAGGAAGTTCCAAATAAGCCAGGACAACACGAACACCACCAAAATGGCCGGCCAAACCAACGCGTAATTGTTGATCAATTGCCGCCACATCGCGCTTTCGACGTAGGAATTATCGTACACGTAATAAACCGCGCCGATATTCGGAGAGCGCAACGCATGTTTGCCGCTCTGGAACCGCACAGGCACATAGACCGTATAACGTTGACTTTGCGGATCGTAGCGCATATCGATGTGAAGCGTCAGACGCGCCCGAGCCAAGCGTCCACGATCGAAGCCGGGAAGTGTTTCCGAAGCAGGCCGATGCCTCCAGATGGGATTGTTCGACGCTACGACCGCGTCCCGATCATCGATTAGCGCAATCGCTTCGGTGCCGGATTGCAAGTCGATCAAATTGAAGTCTTGGTCGATTTCTTCTCGCTCATCCTTGGCTATCGCATCTTCGAGACGCATTTTCAGCCGTTTGAGAATACCCTGCAGCGTGCTTTCGGTGCGTTGCTGCGCCAACTCCAACGTATTACGATAATCGCCCCATACCACACCGGACAATAGACAAAAGAACAACAAAAAACTGCTGAGTGGCAGCCATATTTTGAGACGGTAGGAACGGAAGGTCCGTCTTTTCATTCAGACATCCAGGCTTCTCGGTTTCGTCTATTCATGCGGCAAAACGCCCTTTCGGAATCTCATCGCTATCATCCTTCATATATAACGGTTGCCGCAGTCGCATCATCGAGTGCAAATCATCCACCTTGGCTTGCAATCCGGCATCTCGGAACCATCGAACACGCTGCGTGCACCCGCCGCGAAAAGTCGGGATTTGTGCGGCTCGAACGTCACTAGCGCATCGGCTTTATCACTTAGTATAATAATGTTCGTGGGGATTCGCCGGGACCGTCTCTAACGGGATATCCCCGGCCTGAGGTCTTCCGGCCCGCAACGCCGCATCCAGCAAAACCGCGCCAAAGACGCTATTTTCAACGCTAACGCGCGTGTCTTTCAGTGCGGCAGGCGAAAGAATCCCATGCTTGGCAAGCAAGTCATCGGCGCCGATCGCAAGATCCATCGTCAAAATGATACGCAAATCAAACGGGTATTACATCAACGTCAGTGTTTTATCCAGCCACTCATTGAGCAAAGCGCTCGCCACCGCCGTCGCGGAAGGCATTTTAATCGGCTTGAGCGCCCGTGAATCGAACCAGTGTAAACTTTCGCCAGATACAACGTTTGATGCCCGGTCCATTTGTCGGTGTCGATTTGCAGCGGCGGCAAAACCTTTACGCAGCCATCCGCCATCAGCAGACAGCACAACTGCGAAAAAAGAGATATATGAGCATCCGCATGGCGCTCCTTGAATCAGGGTTGCGGGCTGATTCTAAATTGAACCGTGTCGAATTATCCTTAGTTATTATAGTAAAATTCTATACCCTAACCATACAAACACCTAAAAATGCCCTCTTTCGACATCGTCTCAGAATTCGACAAACAAGAAGCCCGTAACGCGGTTGACCAGGCCAACAAGGAAGTCTCGACCCGCTTCGACTTCAAAGGTACGAACTCCAGCTACGAACTGAGCGACAATAAACTGCTGATGACATCCGGCTCGGAATTTCAACTGCAACAGATGCTCGACATCGTACAGACCAAACTGACCAAACGCGGCATCGATATCGTCTGCCTGGACATCGCCGAAGCGAAAGCCAGCGGCAAAATCGTGCGCCAGGAAATCACGCTCAGACAAGGCATCGAGAGCATGCTCGCCAAAAAAATCGTCAAACTGATCAAGGACAAAAAATTGAAAGTGCAGGCTGCAATCCAGGCCGATCAGGTGCGAGTAACCGGCAAACAGCGCGATGATTTGCAGGACGTGATTCAGATGTTGAAGCAGGAAAAGCTGGAGATGCCGTTGCAGTACATCAATTTCAGGGATTAATCCCGCGCATATCAACGCGCCCATACTCTGCGCCGCCCTCATCGGCTACAGGTCCGCGAGTCATAACACGGTATAATAGGCATTTTTACTTTTAAAGCGCTTCATGAATCCGCAATGGAAAAGCTTTCTACTGGCCGAACACGCTGTTTTTGAAAACGGTGACCGCATCGTTTTCTCCAAAACCCAGCTCGACCGACCCCACATCTACCCGATCAGCCATCTGGGCGTATTATCGGTTTCCGGCAAGGATGCGGCGAAATTGTTACAGGGCCAAGCGACCTGTAATGTTTTCGAAGTGACTGAAACCCAGGCGCGTACCGGCGCGTTTTGCAATCCGAAAGGCCGCGCGATCGCGACATTTCTGCTCGCCAAGCAAGCGGACGATTATCTGCTTGTGTTGCCGCTGGAGTTATTGGAACCGGTCAAAAACCGCCTGCAAAAATATGTGCTGCGCTCGGATATAAGATTAACCGACCGGTCGGACGACTTGTGCCTGCTTGGAATCAGCGGCAACGAACCAGTGGCCGAACGGCGGTTTGCAACCTGCCGCAACGAGGGTGGAGTAACGATTTCGCTCGGTTCTTCACCGCCCCGCACGCTCACGATTGCCGACACGGAACACGCCATTACACTGTGGAGCGAACATCTGACCGAGAAAGGCTTTGCTCCCGGAAATTCGGAAGACTGGCGCTTGCTCGATCTACTCGCCGGTATTCCCTGGCTAAGCCGGGCCGCCTCGGAAGAACACGTTCCGCAAATGCTGAATCTCGACAAACTGGGCGGCGTCAGCTTCACGAAGGGCTGTTACACCGGCCAGGAAATCGTCGCGCGCACGCACTATCTGGGCAAGGCCAAGCGCGCGTTGTTTCTGGCCGAATGTGCGCTCGACGCGGCGCCCGAGCCTAATGCGAGCATTCTGGACCGTAACGGCGGCGAACAAAGCCGCGGCCAGGTGTTAACCGCGATCGGCCACGGCGGGATTTGCCATCTGCTGGCTGTCCTGCTGATCTCCGAAAACGGCGAATACGACTTAATGCTGAAGGATCATCCCGAAGCCACCCTCCGCTTGTTACCTCTCGATTACGCATGAACGATCAAGCCATTCTGAATTTCCGCCGCCTGGGTCTACTGACCATTTTCGCGGTGTATCTGGTGATCCTGGCGGGCGGCGTCGTCCGTGCTTCCGGCGCGGGCATGGGCTGCCCGGATTGGCCGACCTGCTTCGGACGATGGATTCCGCCGACCGACGAAGCGCAGTTACCGGCCGATTATCATCAGATTTACGCGCAGCGCGGTTACGAAAATACTGAGTTCAACCCGGTCAAAACCTGGACTGAATACTCGAATCGGCTGATCGGCGCGACCACCGGTTTTCTGGTGTTACTGACCGCCTGGGCGTCACGCATTTTTCTAAAACGCGACAAACCGATTTTCTATTTGTCACTGACCAATCTATTTTTGATCGGCTTTCAGGGCTGGCTCGGCTCATCGGTCGTCGCGAGCAACCTAAAACCCTACATGATCACACTGCACATGCTGATGGCCTTGTTGATCGTGGCGCTGGTGATCTACACGATCGCCCGTTCTCAGCGCAGTTCGCTTGGCCTCATCGACAGCAGCCGGCTGACGTCCCGTTTCCAAAAGGTTCTGACGGCCGCAATGGGGATGACCTTGCTACAGGTCGCGATGGGTACGCAAGTGCGCGAGGCGGTTGATTTCATCGCGCACGAACACACTTATATCGATCGGCAATACTGGCGCGACGATTTTCCGATTATTTTCTACGTGCACCGATCGTTCTCGTCGATCATCCTGTTTACGAACCTCTGGCTGGTCTGGAAACTGCGTCAGGCATTCGACCGGCAAAACCTGTTCCTGCGTACCGGTTATGTATTGATCAGTCTGATTGTCACCGCGATCATTGCCGGCATCACGCTCGACCGGCTCGGCATGCCGCCAGCCGCGCAGCCGGTGCATCTGCTGATGGCGAATCTGATCTTTGGCGTGCAGTTTTTTCTATCTATTGGTCTGCGCTATTCGACAGCGAGCCGCGAGAAAATCGGATGAAGACTTCCGGCATCGTTCCGATGGATGCCTGTGGCCGAATCCTTAGCGCACGTTGCCGGCCACAATAATTGCATCACAGCTTAGCTGCGGACTGCATTTTCACGATTAACGCCGCTTTCTTCTCACGCGCCCGCGCCGCTTTTTCGGCCTCTTCGCGCGCTCTGCGCAGGCTGCGCATCTCGTAGCGGCTCTTGGCCAATTCCGCACGCAGCGGTTTCAACCGCCCGGCAAGGCTTAAGCTTTCTGCCGGCGTCTCCTGCATCACGATGCAATCGACCGGGCACGGCGCGATGCATAACTCACAGCCGGTGCATTCCGATGCGATCACCGTATGCATGTGTTTGGCCGCCCCCACAATCGCATCGACAGGACAGGCGCCCAGGCATTTCACGCAGCCGATACAGTCTTCTTCGATGATCAATGCAACGGCTGCGGGTTTATGCGCCCCGCAACCGGAATCGAGCGGCTTCGGTGCGACGCCCAAAAAATTCGCCAGCGCCAAAATACCCTCCTCACCGCCGGGCGGACAACGGTTAATGTCGGCAGCGCCGGCCGCAAGAGCCTCCGCATAAGGCCGGCAGCCCTGATAGCCGCATTTGCCGCACTGCGTTTGTGGCAGCAAGGCATTGATTTGATCGATCACTTTCGGTCCTGAACTGAATTTGCAAAAGGCAAATTATACTTCAGAGAAGTCTGGCGGCATGATTGATTTGTTTGCCCGGCTCGGCTAATATCGACTCCTGCATACAAGCCACTGCCCTTTCGATGAATTACCGCCAGATTGAATGCCTGACACTTTAAACCTGCCGGACCACTGGATCGAGCGGCTCGACAGCCGTTCGTCTCTTGCCTCTATTTTCGAAATGTGTAAAAGCTTCGCGTTTTACATCGTCGACTCGGATCAAAACGTTCTGTATTGGAGCCAGGGCGCTACACAGCTAACCGGCATCAATCCGGAAAAAATCTGTCCGCCGGAATTCATAATCATTGCGGACACGCTTCGCACGATTCACACTACGCAGCAGGAAAGAGGCATGCCGACCCTGCACCAATCCGCCCGCCTACTCTATGACCGGCACGGCGCTACGGCAGGAGGCATCGCACTGTTGACCCCGGCCGCTGCGGCAGAAAATACGGCCACCAATCAGCGGGCCAACTCCGAACAGGAGCAAAACTTTCAAGGCATCATCAGCCGTTCGCCGGCGATGCGCAATGTATTCCAGATTATCCGCAATGCGGCCGAGACCGAGGCGACCGTATTGGTCCGGGGCGAGAGCGGTTCCGGCAAGGAACTGGTCGCGAAGGCGATTCATGATCTCAGCGCGCGCAAAAACGCGCCGTTTCTGGCCGTCAATTGCGCGGCACTGTCCGCAAATCTGCTGGAAAGCGAACTGTTCGGGCATGTGCGCGGGGCCTTTACCGGCGCGATCAAGGATCACAAAGGCGTGTTTCAACGCGCCGAAGGCGGCACGCTGTTTCTGGACGAAGTGGCCGAATTGCCGCTGGAATTGCAGGCCAAACTGCTTCGGGTGATCCAGGAAAGAAATTTCATGCCGGTCGGCGGTGACCATTTGCTTGACGCGGACGTGCGCATCGTTGCGGCGACGCATCGGTCGTTACGGGAAGAGGTCAGGAACGGTCATTTTCGTGAAGATTTGATGTACCGTCTGCGCGTCGTGCCAATTTTCATCCCGCCTTTACGGGAGCGACGTGAGGACATCAACCTGCTGATCTGGCACTTCATCACGCAGCATAATGCGCGCAAATTCAGAAAAATCGACAAGATCGACCCGCAAGCGATGCGTCTTTTGCTCGATTATCACTGGCCGGGCAATGTCCGGGAATTGCAAAATGTAATCGAGTATGCGTTCGCGGTCGGACGCGGCGCGACATTACGCTTGGCGGAACTGCCGCCGGAATTTACCGAACCGAAAATGATCTCATCTGCCGCCAAACTACTCCCAATGCGCAGTCCTGAGCAGGAAAAACAGGCAATCGGCGAAGCGCTGCTGCAAAGCCACGGACGGGTTACCGAAGCGGCCCGGCTCGCCGGCATGAGCCGCGCGACATTCTGGCGCAAACGCAAGCTTTATGGGCTTTGATGTTGCTCATTTGCTCGCAGCCGGATGTTCGTGACTGTGCTCATGAGCATGATTATGTTCATGCTGATGGTCATGAGTTTGCTCGGGCCCAGCGGGCACAGGAACGGGGTCGTGCTCATGAGCGGGATCGATGACAGGCCCATGTTGGTCAATCGACTCGGAGTCATGACTATGCCCATGATCGTGATGATCGTCCTCGTCATGGTTGTGCATCAATGCCTCTTCGCTCACCGGCACCGCGGACACCGCCACGCCGTAATGATAAACCATCAAACCGCCCAAATCCGCGCCCAACGCCATGATGCCGCACATAACCGCAGCCAGGATCAGAAACAGACTGTTCGCGGCGCCTTCGATCGCACCACCTTTGAACGCGCGCCAGGCGGACAGCAACACGGCAAAAGTCACCACTGTGATGCCGAAATGCTCATGCCGCTCGATGATTGCATGCACGTTTTCCCCGTGCGGGACTGAATTCGCCGCGATAAACCCGGCGGTCGCTGTAAAAATCGAGGCGATAGCGCCGAGATACAACAGCCAGCTCGCGACCCCACGCCAATTCGCCTTTTTGAACAGGCTTCCGGCCAGATCGAGCACAAAAAAAGCCGATAAAAACGCGATAGGGAAATGCACCAGTAACGGATGGATATTCTGCATTGCGGCAATGCCGGGCAGAACCGCCGCAAAAATTTCCGGCGGCTCCATGCCGGCCAGTTTTTCGAGAAAACCGAGCAGAACGGCCACCGTTTCAGCAATACCGCCACCGTGATCGGCGCCGCCATGGATCATGAAAGTTAAGGAATCGGACATAATTATTATGGTTTATTAAAATTTTAGTCTGAACAATCTACCCCATGCCAGGCAAAAAGCCAATTATTCCCACGCCGGTTTGCAAAATTGTTAAGAGAGGCGGAAAGCCAAGTTTTTATACGCTTTGCGCCGGATCAAACAACAACGAAGGCTTGCCGACATAATAACCCTGCGCATAATCGACACCCAAAACCTTCAATTTCTCCAATTGCTCGGCATTTTCGACATACTCGGCGACTGTTTCCTTATTAAACAATTTGGCCGCCGCGGTAATGAAGCTGACCACCAGTTCGGAATAAGGGCACTGTAAGAGATCCTGCATGAACAGGCCGTCGATCTTGAAAAAATCGACATTGAATTTGGATAGATTGGCAAGATTGCTCGAACCGATGCCGATATCATCCAGCGACAGCAAGCAGCCCAGATTGTCTTTCAGCAGGCGCATGAATTCGCTGGCATTCTGATAGTCATGATCGGCGACCGTTTCGGTGATTTCGAAACAGACTTTGCTGGCATCGATTCCGTAATAGTTAAAACTCTGTTCGACTTTCTCGATAAAGCCCGGATAACGGATCGTGCTGCCGGAAATATTCAGCGAATAAATGACAGGCTGGGGATTTTCGGCGAGATAGCGGCAAAACTGCTGTACGACATAAAGATCCACTTCCCGGCTGATGTGGAACAGCTCGGCGGCCCGCAACAAGCGTCTTTGCGTCTGGCTGTCGCCCTGATCGTCTTTATAACGCAGCAGCACTTCGGCTTTTTTTTCGGCGTTCGCGCCGTTGATCGGCAATATCGGCTGCGCAAACAGCACGAAAGAATGATTGGTCAATCCTTCCCTGAGTTCAGGCAACAGTTTCAACAGATCGTAATATTCATGCAGGACCACATCGTCGTATTCGATCAGCTTGACCACGCTGTTGCCTGCCCGTTTGGCTTGAAACAGCGCCTCGTCCACCGCGGCCAGAATGCGTTCCGGGGTTTTGTATTCGGGTGACGGCGAGGTCACGCCGATGATTAGCTTCGGATAATACGCAATGTCAGCAACGATGATGCACTGTTGATCGAGCAGATTCGCCAGTTGCTGGGCGAACTCCATACTTTCCGCAACCGGCAATCTCAGCAGGATGCCGAAGCGGTTGCGGTCCAGTTTGCCGATGCTCGCGCCCGCAATGGATGCCACCTTACCGACGATCAGCGCCTGAATCCGGCTCAAAAGCGCTTCCGCCGCCGCAGTGCCTTGGGTCAGACTGGCGATTTGCAAGGTATGATTGATCTCCGCATATAGCAGCGTATATTGCTGCTGGCTGGTTTCGGCGATCCGCCCAATTTCTTCGATAAAGGCTATTCGGGTCAACAAATTCATGAGGTGATCAAAAGCATGCCCTGGAAATAAAGAAGGAACCCAGCGCCCGCTGCGGCACAGTTGACGGCCCACGGGATGAACTTTATGATTCTAATCCCTATCAACGCCTATGTACAGCAAGGCAAGGCATTGCCGTTTCGCCAACGCCAAGGGTGGGATTCTGCTGCCTCCGTCGAGCAGCATCAGGGAAAATGGCATGAATTGAAGTAAACGTTGTTAACATGCGCGCATTGTACAATAAAACATTGTCGCGGTTCTTACGGTTATTCGACCGATCTTTGATCAATTTGAACGGGATAAAACGATGACGCCCCTACAAATCCGACTGCTTACGATCATCGCCATCGCCATTGGCGCTTTTTTTCTTTTCGATCTCGATCAATGGCTGACGCTCGCGCGTATCAAGACCGAATATGTCCGCCTGACGGCCTTCCGCGACGCCCGTCCTCTCATGGCCACCCTTGCCTATGCGGTGATATATATCGCAGTGACCGGCTTGTCTCTGCCCGGCGCAACGGTGCTGACGCTGGCCGGCGGGGCGCTGTTCGGCCTCTGGTGGGGTACATTGATCGTCTCGTTCGCATCGAGCATCGGCGCGACGCTAGCATTTCTCGCCGCGCGATTTCTGTTTCGGGACACCATCAAGGCCAATTTCGGCGACCGCCTTGCCGCGATCGATGCCGGCGTAACGAAGGACGGCGCTTATTATTTATTTAGCTTGCGCCTGGTACCGCTGTTTCCGTTCTTCGTAATCAATCTCGCGATGGGATTGACCGCGATCAAAACCGTGACTTTTTACTGGGTTAGCCAGATCGGCATGCTGGCCGGCACCTTGGTTTATGTGAATGCGGGTACGCAATTGGCCAAGATCGACTCCTTGTCCGGCATCTTATCGCCGCCCTTGGTCGGCGCATTTGCGTTATTGGGCCTATTTCCGCTTGCCGCGAAAAAATTCGTGGAGACACTACCCCGATGAAACCGGATACTGCCGCCAATCTAAAGCCCCCGAAAAAATTCGACTACAACATCGCGGTGATCGGCGCGGGCTCGGCCGGCCTAGTCACGTCCTATATCGCGGCCGCGGTCAAAGCCAAGGTGATCCTGATCGAAAAACATCGCATGGGCGGGGACTGCCTGCACACCGGATGCGTGCCGTCCAAGGCATTGATCCGAGCGACACGCTTGCTCGCGCTCGGCAAGCGTTCCGCCGAATTCGGCATCAAACAAATGCCTGCCGAATTCGCTTTCGGCGAGATCATGGAGCGCGTGCAAACCGTCATCAAAACGGTCGCGCCGCACGATTCGATCGAACGCTATACCGGCCTCGGCGTCGAAGTCGCGACCGGCAGCGCCAAGCTCATTTCGCCCTGGACGATCGAAATCACCGAAGAAACCGGCACACGCAACATCACCGCACGCGCTATCGTGATCTCCGCCGGCGCGCATCCCCTAGTCCCACCGATTCCGGGACTTGAACAGACCGGTTATCTGACATCGGACACTGTCTGGAACCTGCGCACGGCGCCGAAGCGTCTTCTGATACTCGGCGGCGGTCCGATCGGCTGCGAACTGGCGCAATGCTTTGCCCGCCTCGGCATCCAGATGACCCTGATCGAAATGGCGCCGCGCTTGTTGCTGCGCGAAGATCCGGAAGTCTCCACATTGATCGAAGCCCGGTTTCGAAGTGAAAACATCGATTTGAAACTAAGCCACACCGCCAAACAATTCATTATCCAAAATGGCGAGAAAATCCTGTTTGCGGAGCATGACGGCAAAACGGTGACAATCCCTTTCGACGACGTGCTGGTCGCATTGGGACGCGCCGCCAACGTCACCGGCTACGGCCTCGAAGAACTCGGCGTAGCGCTGTCGCCGAATAAATCGATACGGGTCGATGCGTTTCAGGCGACCAACTTCAGGCATATCTTTGCCTGCGGCGACGTCGCCGGCCCTTATCAGTTCACCCACACCGCCGCGCATCAGGCCTGGTACGCGGCAGCCAACGCGTTGTTCGGCGACATCAAAAAATTCCGTACCGACTATTCGGTAATTCCCTGGGCAACCTTTACCGAACCGGAAATCGCGCACGTCGGACTGAACGAACAGGAGGCGAAAGCCCAAGGCCTCTCCTACGAAGTCAGCATCTACAATCTCGCCGACCTCGACCGGGCGATCGCGGACGGCGAAGCGCAGGGTTTTGTGAAAGTTTTAACCGTACCCGGCAAGGACAAGATACTCGGCGTCACGATCGCAGGCGAACATGCCGGTGATCTGATCGCCGAATTCATCCTCGCGATGAAGCACAACATCGGCCTGAACAAAATCCTCGGCACGATTCATATCTACCCGACCCTGGCTGAAGCGAACAAATACGCGGCAGGCGTCTGGAAACGCGGCCACCAACCGGAGATTTTGCTGAAATGGCTGGCGAAGTTTCACACCTGGCGGCGGGGTTAGATGGAGAGTTACGAGCGGATCAACAAGCCTCCGCGGGAAACCGCGAACCCAAACTTTATTCACAAAACCTGTGGAAAACTTTGTGGATAGATTGTTTTAGAGAGCGCAAAAGTACCGTTTTTATTATAGTTTGGTTAATTTGTATAAAAACGAATCAACCCGCCGACAAGATAAAAATATCAATGACTTACGTCATATTTTGAAATTTTTTAAAACCGCGCTTGATACGCTGTAAGCCATTGATTTCCGCTGTGCATAAATTCTTATCTGTAAAAGCCTGAATTTGATCCGACATGTTCAGAAATGAGTTTGTAATTTCGCTTACACGCTGAAAAAAGTAAAGGCTCACTAAAATTGATCGGCTCAAACCGGCCAATTGCGGACCTTCCGACCGGGCGGGTTTTGTAAACCCGTCCACAACGTTTTGCCGAAGTTGCGTGGTTGGTTTGAAACGTTTAGGTCGGGGTTGCAAACCCCGGCCCGCAGGGTCCACCAACCGGAGATTTTGCTGAAATGGCTGGCGAAGTTTCATAACTGGCGGGGAGGTTAGATGTATCGTTCCGGGCGGGATAAATAAGCTGCTCCGGAAAAAACCACGCATTAAAGCCTTGCCTGATTACGAACAACTTTCAGCCAACAGTCAACTCTTCGAGCGATCGTGATACCGACATGGACTGCCGGTATCCAGATCACAGGGATGTAACCTGCCACCGAAGTAGCCTTAGAATTCACATCCGTGTGTTCTGGACCTCAGCAATCCATGCTGGGATGACGGTGCTTAGGGGGGGGTGCCGGCTTATCGCCATTTCGATTTTGGCTGAAGCTTGTCAGTAATCAGGAAATTTTATTCACAAAACCTGTGGATAACTTTGTGGATAGATTGTTTCCTAAAGCGCAAAAGCGCCGTTTTTATTACACTTTAGTCAGTTTGTATAAAAACGAACCAATCCGCTCAGGCATTAATAAATCAATGACTTACATGTGTTTTGAAGATATTTTGAACCTATCGCTTGACACCTTGTAAGTCATTGATTTCCGCTGTGCATAACTGTTGTTGATTCAAAATTATTTTGCTCGAATATTCGAATTTAAGCTCAACCTCTTTCGTCCCAGGCTTTCTCGAGCCTTTTCGCGGATACCGGATAAGCAGTCTTTAATTGCTGCGCATACAGCGACACCCGGAACTCCTCGAGTGCCCAACGGAATGGGTCCTGTTCGGGGATGATCGTTTCCTTTTTCGATTTTTTCTCGATGTCCTGCCAGAAGCGGATCGCATAGCGCTGGATTTCCTGATTTTTTTGCGGATCGTTGCCGAGCTTGTCCAGCCGGTACAGGGCCGCTTTCAGGTAGCGCGGGATCGCCTTGAGTTGATCGTGCGGCGTATGGCGGATGAAGCCCGCGTAAATCAGCAAATCGAGTTGTTGGTTGACGTCCTTGGCCAAAGGGTCGTTTGCATTCAGACGCCCGAGGAGGGTTTTGATCTCGGCATATTGCTGCATGATTTCCAAAACGATCTTGCCGATTTCATTGGCAGCGCTGATCAGGTTCGGCTTATATTGCTGCAAATTGCGCTCGAACGCCATCTTGCTGCGAATCGTCCGCCCTTCGATAAACACATGGCTCAAGACGCAAAACAGCAGATCCTCCTTGTACGAGCCGGACGGCTGATATTGGATGATTGGATGTTTCGGCAAGCGTTGATAGGCCAGTTCAGCGGCGGCCGATTGCGGCGCGTTTTTCTGGATATAGGTGCATTCCTTGCGCAACTGTAACTGATACAGCCGCATCAAACCCGCCTGATGCTGTTGCGCGGCCTTCCGTTCGGTGTCGAACAGGCGCACGCCGACCCCGTCGCCCTCATCGACGATCGCCGGATAGCCTATGAACGTCTGGCCGCGTTGCATGAATTGCCGGGTGTCCGGCAGATCGTCGAAGGCCCATTGAATACAGCCGGTGTAATTCAATTCGTCGGCCGCCAACTGGTCGAAGCTGTCGCCGGCTACAGCCCCATGTTTAGCCTGGAGTTTTTTCAGATCGCGGCCGTAATCGAGCAGTTTGCCCTGATCGTCGATCACCCGGAAATTCATTTTCAGATGTTCGGGCAAAGACTCGGGATTCCAGGCATTCAATGGAATCGCCTCGCCGGTCAGTTTTTTGAGCCTGTTGCCCAGCCACTCATACAAAGAACCCTTGAAATCCGGCTCTATCTCCAGACATTGCTTTACCGTTTCCGGAACCGGCACAAAATGTTTACGGATAGGCTTCGGCAGCGACTTGATCAACGCGACGCATTTTTCTTCGAGCAACCCCGGCACCAGCCAGTCGAACGGGATTTGCGAGACCTGATTCAATTGATGCACCGGAATGATCGCGGTGACCCCGTCCTCGTCGTGTCCGGGCTCGAAGCGGTATTGCAGCGCGATCGTCAGATTGCCGACCTTCTTGCTGTCGGGGTAGTCCCATTCGTTGACCGTATGCTCCTGCTCGCGGGTCAGGTCCTCCTTGGTCAAAAACAGGATTTTCGGATTGTCGCGCTCGACTTTCTTGCGCCACTGATCGAGCGCGATGCCGCTGACGATCTCGACCGGCAGTTTCTTGTCGTAAAACTGGTACAACCATTCCTCGTCCTCGATCAGATCGACCCGGCGGCCTTTGTGCTGGATATAGCCGACCTCTTCGAGCAATTTCTGATTCGAGACATAGAACGGTGCATTGCTATGATAATCATGATCCACCAACGCCGAACGGATGAAGATTTCACGCGCTGCCTTCGGATCGACGTGTTCGTACGGCACCTTGCGGCCGGCCTGCAGGGTCAAGCCGAACAATAAGGTGCGCTCGTACACCGCACAGCGCGCGGCCTTCTTTTCCCAGTGCGGGTCGTAGTAGTTGCGCTTGACCAGATGCTCGGCGCACTGCTCGATCCATTCCGGCTCGATCTTCGCAACCGTGCGTGCATAAACTTTGCTGGTCTCGACCTGCTCGGCCGCCATGATCCATTTCGGCCGCGCCTTGTGCTGGCCGGAGCCCGGAAAAATGAAGAATTTCAGCCCGCGCGCGCCGAGATATTCGTATTGCTCGTGCCGAAATCCGATATTCGAAAGTAAGCCCGGTAACAGCGCTCGATGGATTTCCACATAGCTGGCCTCGACCATGTTCATCTTCAGGTTCAGGTCGCCCCTGATCACCTGCATGATCTGCGCATGAATGTCGTGCCATTCGCGCATCCGGATATAGGACAGAAAATGGTCGCTGCAGAATTTACGCAACTTGCTATTCGACAGATGCTTCTTCTGCTCCTCGAACTGATTCCAAAGATTCAGCAAGGTCAAAAAATCCGAGTCCTCATGCCGGAACTGCGTCTGTTTCGCCTCGGCCTGCGCGAGTTTGTCGGCAGGCTTCTCCCGAGGGTCCTGAATGCTCAACGCGGAGACGATGATCGCGACTTCGGTCAAGCAGTGCTGTTTTTCGGCCGCGATCAACATCCGTGCCAGTTTCGGATCGGTCGGCAACTTGACCAGTTGCTTGCCGATGTCGGTCAGTTTGCCCTGCTTGTCGAGCGCATTGACTTCCTGCAACACGGTCTTGCCGTCGCGGATCATCTTGTCCTCGGGCGGCTCGATGAATGGAAAATCCTCGATGTCGCCGAGATTCAGCGCGGTCATCTGCAAGATAACCGCGGACAGATTCGTGCGCAGGATTTCCGGTTCGGTAAACTCGGACCGCGCCTGATAATCCTCCGGCGAATACAAGCGAATGCAGATGCCTTCGGCGACACGGCCGCAGCGCCCTGCCCGCTGGTTCGCGCTCGACTGCGAGATGCGCTCGATCGGCAAGCGTTGAATTTTGCTGCGATGGCTGTAGCGGCTGATTCTAGCATGCCCGGTGTCGATCACGCCGCGAATGCCAGGCACGGTCAACGACGTTTCGGCGACGTTGGTCGCAAGCACGATCCGTATTTTGCCGCCTTTCGGCTTGAACACCCGTTCCTGTTCGCTGACACTGAGTTTTGAATACAGCGGCAGGATTTCGTATTGGCTCGGATGATGTTTTTTCAGCGACTCGGTCGTTTCCTTAATTTCGCGCTCGCCGCTCATAAAGACCAGAATGTCGCCGCGCAAATCGCGTACCAGTTCATCGACTGCTTCCAGAATCGCCTGTTGCAGATTGTCGCTGGTTTCGTCATTGGCCGCGTTCTTGCCGTCCTCGTCTTTTTCCGGCTCTTCGACCGGACGGTAGCGTATCTCGACCGGATAGGTGCGGCCCGACACTTCGATGATCGGCGCGTCGAAAAAATGCCGCGAAAAGCGCTGCGGGTCGATCGTTGCGGAAGTGATGATCAATTTCAGATCGGGCCGCTTAGGCAGCAGCCATTTCATGTAGCCGAGCAGAAAGTCGATGTTCAGGCTGCGCTCGTGCGCCTCGTCGATGATGATCGTATCGTATTGATTCAGATAAGGATCGTTCTGGGTCTCGGCGAGCAGGATACCGTCGGTCATCAGTTTGACCAGCGAATCGGCATGGGTCTTGTCGGTAAAGCGCACCTTGAAACCGACCGATTTGCCGAGCGGCTCGCCGAGTTCCTCAGCTATCCGGTCCGCGACCGTGCGCGCGGCAATCCGGCGCGGCTGCGTGTGACCGATGAAGCCGGCCGCGCCGAGCCCGATCGACAGGCAGATTTTCGGCAACTGCGTGGTCTTGCCGGAACCGGTCTCGCCGCAGACGATGACTACTTGATTGTTCTTAATCAGTTCGGCGATTTCGTCCTTTTTGCCGGTGACCGGCAAATCGGGAAAATTCAGCGCCGGTACGCTTTCCAGCCGCCGGTTACGTTTGGCAACCGATTGTTCAATCCGGAATTGCAGCGCGGCAACCTGCGCTTCCGGATTCTTGCCTTTCTGATATTCGCCGCGCAGGCGGTCGACCTGGCGTTTAAAGCCGTGCCGGTCCAGGTTTAAACACTGCGGTAATTGGCGGGAAAGTTGCTTGAGGGTTTCGCTAAGGGACATCAAAACAGCCGGTGAAATAGGTCTATTATACGATAATCCGGATGTGTTCCGGCATCGTCAAGACTTGGCAGGACTAGAATTTCGATCTCAACAATCGGCCGGCAAACGCACAGCCAATTCATCTCAGCGAGTCATGTTTTCCGGCAATTCGGTTTGCATCCGGCCGCCTACATATGGCTTAATGCGCTTACCTTAACCGAAAACTCACCAGCACCGTCGGAATGTGGAGATCGATCATGAACCCAACGCTTTCAGCAACTTTCGGCAAAATTACCGAATATAACCTTAACTGGCCCAGCTCAGTCCATGGATCGACTCATGAACTGGTTATCGATGAAGAGCATATCTACGTTACCGGACAAAACATGCACCGGATTGCCAAATTCGATTATGCAGGACGGATCGTCGACTATTACACCATGCCGGATGGCAGCGGGCCGCACGGCATATTGTTCGATAAACATGGACGGCTTTGGGTTTCGCTGGAATTTCCGGGCCTGGTTGTGCAACTGGATGGACAGGGAAAGATCGTCAAAGAAATCGATGTGAGCTTGTATGCACAGGGGGCAAAAACGCCCATCAATCCCGCGCCGCATGGTATAGGCCTGGATGCAGATGGAGAATCCATCTGGTTCACAGGCAAACGCACCAGCACGGTGGGAAAAATCAACCCGGATGGCAGGGTGGAGCATTTTCAATTGAACAATCTGGCCGCATTGCCGATCTTTCTTTCCGCCGGAGCGAACGGCACTATATGGGGAACCGAATTACTCGGCAGCGCCATTCTCAATGTTTCCACCGATGGCGCGGTCAGGGAATTCAACATCCCCACGCCGAACAGTCGGCCCATTGCGGTCATTCCTGACCCGACGGAGCCGTTCATGTGGTTTACCGAAGAGGCGGGCGTGAAAATAGGAAAGATCGACCTGCACGGCAACATCACCGAATATCCGGTTCCCGCCCTGCAAAAGAATGACATACTCGGATCGCTGGCGTTTGACCGCGAGAACAATTTGTGGATACAGGTTTATGTGAACCCCAACAACCCTAATCCGGCTGGCTATGACTATCTACTGAAGTTCGATAAGGCCATCCGCAATCTGACCGCCCCTGACATCGGAGGTATACCGTTCAGCACGCACACATTGCCCAGCAGGGGAACGGTGATGCACCGGATCAAAATGGATTATGCCGGTAATTTATGGTTCACAGAATTGATGACGGATAAACTTGGCAAGATAATGCTTTGATTGAATTCTTATCGCAAAGTGGTTTTAGGGATCGTCTCATTTGGATCGATACGGATTGCCACGGCAAGCCCGCCTAAAGTGAATTCGCCGTAGCCGCGCATAACCGCAAGCCCAGGAATGATAACGATGCGACGCCTGCAAATTGAGCACATCACCACCTATCAGTACGCCAGCGACGTAAGCCTCTTGCCGCACCGATTGCTGTTGCGGCCACGTGAAGGGCACGACATTCGAATCGAATCGGCAGAGTTGATGATATCTCCGGCCCACCAACTGCAATGGCAGCGCGACGTGTACGATAATTCCGTGGCGGTGGCGACCTTTACTGAATCCGGCAACCGGCTTTCTATTGACAGTCGCCTGATCCTCCAGCACTACGACGACCAGCCTTTGAACTTTCTGGTCGCTGATTACGCGGTCTATTATCCTTTCCGCTACAATCCCGCCGAGAGCGATGATTTGGCGCCCTATCTGTCCGTCATCTTTGGTCAAGACCGGCCGCTGCTGTATGCCTGGCTACAGCAATTCTGGCAGAGCGGCCAAGTGGTAGAGACCTATCTTCTGCTGGATTGGATCAATAAAGCAATAGCGACAGGATTTACCTATCAACAACGGGAGGAACCGGGCGTGCAGACACCGGCGACCACTTTAGCCAGACGCGCAGGTTCGTGCCGGGATTTTGCAACCTTGTTCATCGATGCCTGCCGTTCCCTGGGTTTGGCGTCGCGCTTTGTCAGCGGCTACTTATACACGCCCATGCGCCCGCGGGGCCAAGGCTCGACTCACGCCTGGTCGGAAGTTTATCTGCCCGGCGCCGGATGGAAAGGCTTCGACTCCACAACCGGCCAAGTGGTCGGCAACGATCATATCACCGTGGCCGTAAACAGGCACCCCGAATTGGCACCCCCCGTATCCGGCTCGTTTATTGCCGACGCCGGCCAAGCAAGCCATATGCATGTAGCGGTAGAAGTAACCGAAATCGGGGCGTAGCTCAGGATACGCTACCCCCTAAGATTGGTACAGAGGAAGATTTCTTCTCGTCCTGGTAAGAGGTATCTGACTCTTTTTTGGTTTTCATCGTTGACCTCGGGGTTAGAGATCACTCTCCTAGCCGAGTGTCCGCTAGATCGGGGCAGGATCATAACGGCGTCGTATGAATATTATGAACGCTGCTCAATAAATCGTGCCACTTTCAAATTCTTAAAAATACCGAACCCGTCACAAAACAAAAACCGATACTTGGTCCACACCTGATTATTGATCTTCTTCACAATATTTAGAAAAGTCGCCAACTACCCTTAAAGCCGATTCATACATTTTTAAGAGGGTTATGGTGATTTTATGAACAATTATTTTCTAAGCGCTTTGTTACGCAAGCAGTTCTCGCGCTTTTTTCTATCTGTGCTCGCCCTTCTTTTATTCAGCAGCACCGTCACCGCGGGAAACCTGAACATGGCCTGGAATGCTAGCACGTCATCCGTGGGCGGTTATAAACTATATTACGGCCAAAGCAGCGGCAGTTACACTTCAAGCATCGATGTAGGCAACACGACCGCCTATACGATGACCGGCCTGCAAGATGGTACGACGTATTTTTTTGCGGCGAAAGCCTATGATTCGACCAAGACCACCGAAAGCGGTTTTTCCAATGAAGTGAGCGCGACAGTTCCCGCAGCTTCGACATCGACGACAGCCGATTTCACGGCGAGCGCAACCAGTGGTACTTATCCATTGGTGGTCAGTTTTACGCCGGTCACAACAGGGACGGTCACCGGCTACAATTGGAACTTTGGCGATCCAGCGATACCGTCTGCGACCAGTCAGTATCCAACGGTGACCTATTCGAATCCGGGGACGTATACCGTCAGTCTGACAGTTACCAGCTCCACCGGCAATGTCACCACAACTAAGTCGAACTTTATTACTGTTACCTCTCCGGCACCCGTCGCTAATTTTACCGCCACTCCGACCTCAGGTGTTGCTCCGGTCACGGTGAATTTTACCGATGCTTCGACAGGCAGTATTACCAGCTGGTCTTGGAGCTTTGGCGACGGTTCGACCAGCACAGCGAGCAGCCCGAGCCATACCTACAGCGGAGCAGGCTCCTACACGGTCAGCTTAACAGTCACCGGCGCGGGCGGCAACAATACCAAAACGAACAATAACTTCATCAGTGTCTCCTCTTCAACAGTCGGCACTGTATCATCACCCACCAGTAACAATGGCCTGGTGGCAGCCTATGGCTTCGAGGAAGCCAGTGGAACAAAGGTTGCTGATGCCTCGGGTAACGGAAATATCGGCACGATTAACGGGGCCGTCAGAATCACTAACGGCCATTCCGGGAAAGCGTTGCAGTTTAATGGCACCAGCAATTGGGTCACTGTCAATGACAGTGCGTCACTGGATCTCTCAACCGGCATGACTCTTGAAGCGTGGGTGTATCCGTTGTCACAGACCGATGGCGGCAACACAATCATATTGAAGGAAGCATCTGGAGCTGAAATGTATGCGCTCTATTCCGAAGAGGACGTCAATTTGCCTATCTCTTATATTAATAATGGCGATTACAGCGGCGTTCAGGGTCCGAATCGTTTGCCGGTAAACACCTGGACCCATCTGGTTGCGACTTATGATGGGCAATATCAGCGGCTTTATGTAAATGGCGTCGAAGTCGACAATAGTGCCCAAAGCGGTCTGATTCAACAATCCACCGGCGTGTTGCGCATCGGTGGCAACAGCCAGTGGGGCGAGTATTTCAAAGGCTATATCGATGAGGTGCGGATCTACAATCGTGCTTTGACTGCAACCGAAATCAACACCAACTTAGCAACCGCCATTAGTGTTTCAAATCCGCCTCAATTTGTCATGGGGGACAAAAACCTAGAACCATGGATCGACTACAGACCTCAGGGTGTTGCCGAAGCGTTCCAGGCTATACCTGCGAAGTCCAGCGCAATAACCACTGTGCCGGTCTATCTGGACTCCAGCTCAACTGCAACGGAATTGGTTGCCGGAATCTATAAAAACAATAACGGTCATCCCGGAACTCTTGTTGCTCAAGGCAAGATAAGCAATCTTAAGGCTGGCGACTGGAATTCGGTGCCGATTCCAGTTGCTTCGGTAACAGCGGGCCAACCTTATTGGATTGCGATATTGGGATCGAAAGGACAAATCGCTTTCCATGACCAAGTGGGATCATCGACAAGCCTGATGGAGACCAGTGCTTCCAAAACGCTGACGAGCTTACCGAGCACCTGGACCGGTTCGGTTACTAAAACCAATGCAGCCATGTCGGTTTATAGTACCGGGTATTGATCACCGGGCTCCATAATTCCTAAACGGAATAGCGGAGTGGCCCTCGCCTCCGGCGATGGCCACTCCGTCTGCTTTTCCAGGGGTTAGTTGTTTTGTCCCATGATTAAGAGGTCTGAATTAATAATAAAATATCAGGCGTTTCCTGATAAAAAGCGCGTATAGACTCAAACGGCGTGATGCGCCCAATCAAGCGGAGTTTAAGATTATAGTTGATTGTGACAGCCCAATAGTGTCGCAGGCCTTAACAGGCTGTTGATTTTCAACTCGCTGCAGGTTGTACAATTCCCGATGGCAACTCTGTAACCTCCCACCGAAATATACGATATCTCATTGAAAGATATTATAAAATAATATCCGTCACCTCTAGAGTTCCTTATGCGTGGCGTCGATATGACCCAGTCCAGCCTGTTCAGTTACCGGACCTTGGAACCCCGCCCTCCCCAGCCCCTCCTTTGCGCCGTCCGCGTAGCGTCGTCGACGGACTGTGCTGGCCCTGACGGATAAGGATTTCGCACTGCTCTACGCCAAAACCGACCGCCGGTCGATTCCGTCGGAACGCCTGTTGCGCGCCAACCTGCTGCAAACTCCGCATTCGATCCGCTCGGAACAGCAATTGATGTAACACCTGGACTATGACCAGCTGTACCGCGGGTTTGTCGGTTTGGACATGGAAACGCCGTTTGGGATCACTCTACGTTCAGTGCCAACCGCGATAGGCTGCTCAAACGAACATATCGCTCGCGCCTTATTTGCCGAAGTGCCGGCTTTGGTGGACAAGCAAAATCGGGTAGCCGGCGAGCATTCCACGGTGGATGGGACGTTAATCGAAGCGTGGGTGTCCCTGAACAGCTTCATTCGGAAAGACGGCGACAACGCGCCGTCGGGGGATGACGGCCGCACCACCCGGCATGCCGGTTACCGAGCCCGTTTGAAGATACGCAAACGGGTCGAGGAAATTTTCGGCTGGTCAAAAACTGTCGTCAGCTTGCGTAAAACTCACTTTATCGGGCTTGGCAAAGTCAAGCCGCAAACGGTGTTCATCTTTGCCGCCTACAATTTGACTCGCATGGCGTCGTTAGGCGACTGGCACTTGACGGGCGCCTAGGCCGACGTCCGCCCAAAATCCACTTTCGGGCGGAAAACGCTACCGATTGAGGCGGCAAAAAATGGCTAAAATCCGTTTATAAAGTGCCAGAAGAAGGCTTACCGCCTGAAAAAAAATCGCCTATGGAAGGGCAAAAGCCGAAGGCGAACCGGCAAATTTCAACAGCCTGTTAAGTGAGCTGAATCGGCATCGGAAAAATGTTTTTAGGAGGACCTGCCGAGCTTGCTGTGGCGCATCGAGTAACCAAAATACACGATCAATCCGAGCACCAGCCAGACAATAAAACGCAGCCAGGTCAGCGCCGGCAAAAACGCCATCAGTGCGCCGCATGAAAGCATGCCGAGTACCGGAAACAAGGGGCTGAAAGGCGTGATGAAGGGGCGTTTCAAATCCGGCTGGGTGATGCGCAATACGATCACGCCAAAACAGACCAGCACGAATGCCGCCAGTGTGCCGATATTGACCAGTTCCGCCAGATCGCCGAGCGGCATGAAACCGGCGATTAACGCCATGAACACGCCGCAGAGAACGATCACCCTTACCGGCGTTTGCGTGTTAGGATTGACCGCGTTAAAAAACGGGGAGAGCAGACCATCCCGCGACATCGCGAAAATGATGCGCGTGAGTGCGTAATAGAGCACCAGCATGACCGTGGTTAATCCCGCGATGACACCGGTCGAGATCAGCGCCGACGCCCAGTTGATGCCCAGCAATTTGAGCGCATAAGCCACCGGTGAAGACACGTTCAATTGAGTATAAGGCACCACGCCGGTCAGCAGCGCCGAGACAATGATGTAGATCAGGGTGCAAAACACCAGCGACGAAACGATGCCGAACGGCAGATCGCGTTGCGGGTTTTTGGATTCTTCCGCCGCCGTCGAGACGGCGTCGAAACCGACATAGGCAAAAAAGACGATAGACGCGCCGGCCAATACGCCGGTGGTCTTGCCGTCAGGCAGCGTTTCGAACCAGCCAAAAGGCATAAATGGGTGCCAGTTGTCGGGGTTGACATTAAACAGGGCGACCGATATAAAAACCGTAATCGTGATCAGTTTCACAAAAACCATCGCATTATTCGCTTTTGCGCTCTGTTTTACCCCGATGATCAGCAGGATCATCAAGATCAGAATAATCGCCGTGGCCGGCAGGTTGATCAGGCCGCCCAGTTTTGGCGCCTTGGTCAAAGATTCCGGCAGAGCCAAACCGATCGCTTCCAGCGCGTTATTGAAATAACCCGCCCAACCGTTCGCGACGGCGGCAACCGAAATGCCGTACTCCAACAGCAAGTCCCAACCGATGATCCAGGCGATCAATTCGCCGAATGCCGCATAGCTATAGCCGTACGCGCTGCCGCAGCCGCCGACGGCGGCCGCCAGTTCCGCATAAGAAAGCGCGGCAAAGGTGCAGGCAAAACCGGAGATGATGAACGATATGACGACGGCCGGACCGGATTGTGTTGCGGCAGCGATACCGGTGAGTACGAATATCCCCGTGCCGATGATCGCGCCGATGCCGAGAAAGGCCAAATCCCATGCCGTTAAACAGCGTTTCAGCCCGAAATCGGCTTCTTGCTCAGCCTCGACCCGTTTAGTCCGGAATATTTGCAGCGCCATGCGCCTTCTCCATTTGCAGTAGTGTTGGTTAGAAATAGGTGAATGTTTTAAAAACTCTAAGCGGGACGGGGTTTGAAAATCCGTCTCAAAGAGTTGGAAAGCGCCCGCAAACGTAAATTATCATGTATGCCTGCACATTCCCAAACATTTCGAACGGGATGAATATCCCGTTCGGCATTCCCGAGTTCTCACTCGCCGAGACCGCCCGACGAACCGGCCTCCGCCGGAGTTCTTATTTTTCCGATTACTGCGTCAAAACCCTGAACTTCCGGCGCGTTCCCTCCGACCAAAACCGCCAGTAACTCGTCATCCTCCCAGGTCAACAAATCGGCAAAACGAGCCTGTTCCTTTTCATCCGCCTGCAAATACCTCGTTTCCAGATAATGCAGCAGCAGGATGTCCAGTTCCATAACGCCGCGCCGGCATTGCCACTTGAGCTTCTCGAACGAACGCATCAACCTTCTTGCCGTTGCACCAGCAGCTTTTTGGTTTCGGCGATTGCCTTGGCCGGATTCAACCCTTTCGGACAGGTATCGGTACAGTTCATGATCGTGTGGCAACGGTACAGCTTGAATGGGTCTTCGAGTGCGTCGAGACGTTCTCCTGTGTTTTCGTCGCGACTGTCGATGATCCAGCGATAGGCTTGAAGCAAGACCGCCGGACCTAAATAGCGTTCGCTGTTCCACCAGTAGCTCGGGCAACTCGTCGAACAACAGGCGCACAACACGCATTCGTAAAGGCCATCCAATTTGGCGCGGTCTTCATGGCTTTGCAGTCTTTCGCTGTCCGCCGGCGGCGGGGTTTGCGTTTCGATCCAGGGCTTGATCGAGGCGTACTGAGCAAAAAAATGAGTCAGATCGGGCACCAGATCTTTAACCACCTGCGTATGCGGAAGCGGATAAATCCGTATCGTATCAGGGTAAGAGTCGATCGCCTTCGTACAAGCGAGCGTGTTCTTACCGTTCACGTTCATCGCACAGGAACCGCAGACGCCTTCGCGGCAGGAACGGCGGAAAGTCAGCGTGCTGTCGATTTCGTTCTTGATCTTGATGATCGCGTCCAAAATCATCGTGCCGCAGTGCTCCTTGTCGAGTTCATAAACGTCAATGCGCGGATTCTCGCCGGCGTCGGGGTCCCATCGGTAGATTTCAAAACGGCGGACGTTCTTGACGCCGGCTGGCGCATGATGGATTTTTCCTCGCTTTACGACCGAGTTTTTAGGCAGGGTGAATTCAGCCATCAATAGATCCTCTCTTTCGGTGGAAAAACCTCGACTTCGTCGGTCAGGGTAAACAGATGCACGGGCCGGTAATCGATCTTGACCTGATTGCCTTCCGCCCATGTTAGCGTGTGTTTCAGCCAGTTCGGGTCATCACGGACGGGATAGTCTTCGCGGGCATGACCGCCCCGGCTCTCCTTGCGGTTCCCGGCAGCGCTGATCGTAACCAGAGCCTGACTTAACAAGTTATCCAACTCCAGCGTCTCGACCAGATCGGTATTCCAGATCAGCGAGCGGTCTTTCAGGCTAACATCCGTAAAAGAAGCGCGAATCTCGGTCATTGCCTTGATGCCTTCGTCGAGCGTCGATTGGGTTCGGAACACCGCCGCCTTGGTTTGCATGGTTTTCTGCATGTCCAGGCGAATCTCGGCGGTCGCGCGGCCGCCTTGTGCGTGACGGATCGTGTCGAAACGGGCCAGAGCCTGGTCTGCCGCATCCATGCGCAACGGTTTATGCGCGCTGCCGGGCTTGATCAGTTCGGCGCAGCGGATCGCGGCGGAACGGCCGAAGACGATGATGTCGAGCAGCGAATTCGACCCGAGCCGGTTCGCGCCGTGCACCGACACGCAGGCCGCCTCGCCGATCGCCATCAGTCCCGGCACCACATGGTCGGGATTGCCGTCCTTCAGGGTCACCACTTCGGTCCGGTAGTTGGTCGGGATGCCGCCCATGTTGTAATGCACGGTCGGCAGGACCGGGATCGGCTCCTTGGTCACATCGACGCCGGCGAAGATGCGCGAGGTTTCGGCGATGCCGGGCAATCGTTCGTGAATGATCGCGGGATCGAGATGTTCGATGTGCAGATAGATATGATCCTTCAGCCTGCCGACGCCGCGGCCCTCGTTGATCTCGATCGTCATCGCGCGGCTGACGATGTCGCGGGAGGCCAGATCGCGCGCGGACGGCGCATAGCGCTCCATGAAGCGCTCGCCCTCCGAATTGGTCAGATAACCGCCCTCGCCCCGGACGCCTTCGGTAATCAGGCAACCGGAGCCGTATATGCCAGTCGGATGGAACTGCACGAATTCCATGTCCTGCAACGGCAGGCCCGCGCGTAGCACCATCGCGTTGCCGTCGCCGGTGACCGTGTGCGCGGAGGTGCAGGAAAAATAACTGCGCCCGTAGCCGCCGGTCGCGAGCACGGTCGAATGCGCCTTGAACAGATGCAGCGAACCGTCGTCCAGGCACCAGGCCAACACGCCCCGGCAGACGCCGTCTTCCATGATCAGATCGAGCGCGATGTATTCGACGAAAAATTCGGCATTGTGCTTCAACGCCTGCTGATACAAGGTGTGCAGGATCGCGTGGCCGGTCTTGTCCGCCGCCGCGCAGGTGCGGAGAGCCCGGCCCTTGCCGTAATGCGTGGTCATGCCGCCAAACGCGCGCTGATAGATCTTGCCTTCCGGCGTCCTCGAAAACGGCACGCCGTAATGTTCGAGCTCTATGACCGCCGGCATCGCTTCCCTGCACATGTATTCGATCGCATCCTGATCGCCGAGCCAGTCGGAGCCCTTGACCGTGTCGTACATATGGAAGCGCCAATCGTCCTCGCCCAGGTTGCCGAGCGCCGCGCTGATGCCGCCTTGCGCCGCGACCGTATGGCTGCGAGTCGGAAAAACCTTGGTGATGCAAGCCGTCTTCAGGTTTTTTTCGGCCATGCCGAAAGTAGCTCGGAGGCCCGCGCCGCCGGCGCCGACCACGACGACATCATAGGCGTGTTCGATAATCTTGTAAGAAGCAGTCATGAATCATCCAACTTGAATAGAGCGAAATACGGCCAGCAAAGCCGTCAGCGCGAGCAGCGCAAAGGCAAGATTGACCAGCCAGATCGATACGATCTTGCAGCCTTCGCGGCCGACATAGTCTTCGATCACCACGCGCAGCCCTAGCGCGGCATGATAAAAAACCGCTCCGATCAAAGACAAAACCCCGACCGTGTTCAAAGGCGCGGAAAGCCAGGACTGGATTTCCGCATACGGGGCGGCCGCGCTCAAATCGATCAATTTGATCAGCCAGTAAGATAACGGAATCAGTGCGACCGCCGTCACCCTCTGCATCCACCAGTGTGCCGTCCCGGATTTTGCCGAACCTAATCCGCGTGCCTGCGTTAAAGGCGTTCGATATTTCATAAGCTAATCCAAACTCAAGAGAATTAAAGAAATCAGCGTCAACAACACAGATACCCCCAGTTCGATTAAGGCATAGCGATTCAGCGTTTCGAGTTCGAAACCTTGGCCCGCATCCCAGATCAAATGCCTGACGCCGTGGCACAAATGAAAAAACAACGCGTAGATGAAGCCCCAAGTGAGCATGCGCATCCACCAGGAGGACGCGAACGACTGCACCGCCGCATAAGCCTCCGGCCCCGAAGCCAGCGCCGACAACAAGCAGACAACATACAGCAGGCCGAACGACAGCAGCACGCCGGTAATCCGATGCGTAATCGAAATGATGCCGGTCAACGGCAGCTTATAGACTTGCAGATGGGGCGAAAGAGGTCTTTGCGGTTGCGCGCTCATGGGCTTGTTTCCGGTATGGAGAAAGGATTAAAAATCGACGCAGCGGCCGTTTTTTTCCCAGTCGCCGTAGCGAGTCGGTTCGGGCCCTGAAAAGCCTCCGATTTCCGCGGTGGGAGATTGCGGCAAAATTGGGGCGGGCTCCTGGGAGCCGGTCCGTTCCGGTTGCTCAGACTGATCTGGATTGGATGTCGATTGTTCCGTCATCATCGCTAGGGAGCTTGTCTGCGTGAAAGAAGTCCATGCGCAAGGCATGGAGAGCGAAGGCGGATGATGCGAACTACAAGTTTTCCGGGCGCTCAAACGCATTGGAGGATATCGAAATAAACCAACAAAGCTGGGAAAGCAGAAGTTCGATTTGTTAGCCTCTCGCAAAGCCTGCTCGTATTATATAGAGCAAAAGGGCTCGGCAACAAGGGCTAAAAGCAGAATAGAGGGGAAAAATGGTGCCCAGGGACAGAATCGAACTGTCGACACAAGGATTTTCAGTCCTTTGCTCTACCGACTGAGCTACCTGGGCAATCGCTGACTTATTAGCCTGCGGGGATAGGATATATAACTGAGTTTTTGCGGCAATGGTGCCCAGGGACAGAATCGAACTGTCGACACAAGGATTTTCAGTCCTTTGCTCTACCGACTGAGCTACCTGGGCGTCGCCTGCAAAAAGACGGCTATTTAAACCGATAATCGACGAGCCGTCAACAAAAATTTAACTGTCTACGGGCCGGCCCTAGAGGGCTTCACAATCGGTGTAAATGGATCATGTCTTCACGAATTATTCGCCGACAGCCATCCATGGCTTCTGGATCTCGGCAATCCCTGTCGAGATGACGGCTTATCTATGAGTTCCGGTGCAAGATTAAACATAGCGCGATGCCCTGGGAGCTATGTCTTGATTCTTGCGTAACGTTGCACATTGTGATGCAAGCGTATTATTGAGGAGGGTTCGCACCGGGTTGTTGCACTCCAATTCCGAAAAATCTCGCAATCGCCCGAAAAACCTTCTTGACCCCGGCCCAGATCTTCGGCAGCAGCCAGATCATCAAAAAAATGAACAGCGCCAATGCGATCAAAAAAAAGAACGGATGTTGGACAGCGGCCCAGACGCCCGTAATCACAGCCACATCTTCGCCTATCGAAATCGCCCAGTTACTGAACGGTTCCGGCGAGGTGTTGATCAGCACGCGGCTGCCGGCCTTGGTCATATGCGATCCGGCCGCCATACCGCCGCCGACGATCGCGGCGGCGAGTTCGACGGCGGGATTCAGTTCGCCGACCGCGCCGGCGGCAAGCATCGCGCCGGCCGGGATGCGGATGAAAGTATGGATCGCATCCCAACCAGTATCTACTCCCGGCGTCTTGTCGGCAAAGAATTCGATGCAATACATCAAGCCGGCGGCGACCATCACCGCCGGGTTTGCGACAATCTGCAAATCCGGCGGCAACACAATATTGCCGCTGTTCGCGAGAAAACCGAGCGTCAATAAAGTGGCGTATAAATTGATGCCGCTGGCCCACGCCAAGCCCATCGTCAACGCCAGCGTCGTGGAGATTTGATTCAGTGCGTCCATAAAGCCACCTGGGTCATAATTGATCGGTTGATGGTAGCATAGCCCGATGAATGCTGACTTAATAAAACCGCCGCCACCCTGCCGGCATTTTTTCGCACATGCCAGCGGCAGACCATGTAAAATGGCCGTCATTACTACACCGTTTTAACTTTGGATTTTAAACGTGAATTTGAGAGGAACTACCATATTATCCGTGCGCCGTGGCGGCAAAGTCGTGATCGGCGGAGACGGGCAAGTGACTTTGGGCAATACGGTCATGAAAGGCAATGCGCGTAAGGTGCGCCGTCTGTATCATGACAAGGTGATCGCCGGCTTTGCCGGCTCGACCGCGGACGCCTTTACCTTATTCGAGCATTTCGAAGGCAAACTTGAAAAACATCGCGGTCATCTTATGCGCGCGGCGGTCGAAATGGCGAAAGATTGGCGCACCGACCGCACCTTGCGGCGCATGGAAGCAATGCTGACGATTGCCGACGCCAAAACATCCTTGATTATCTCCGGCAACGGCGACGTGGTCGAGCCCGAGAACGATTTGATGGCGATAGGCTCCGGCGGCGCCTTCGCGCAGGCCGCGGCGCGCGCGTTGCTCGAGAATACCGAGTTGAGCGCCCGCGAAATCGTCGAGCGGGCGCTGTCGATCGCGGCCGACATCTGCATTTATACGAATCATAACTTGCGCATCGAAGAACTGGACGCGGAACCGAACGAGTAAAGCATGACCCAAATGACCCCCAAAGAAATCGTCCACGAACTGGACAAGCACATCGTCGGTCAGGCCAACGCCAAACGTTCGGTCGCGATCGCACTCCGCAACCGTTGGCGCCGGCAACAGGTAGACGCATCATTGCGCGAGGAAATCACTCCCAAAAACATTCTGATGATCGGCCCGACCGGCGTCGGCAAGACCGAAATCGCGCGCCGCCTGGCGCGGCTTGCGAATGCGCCGTTCATCAAGATCGAAGCGACCAAATTCACCGAAGTCGGCTATGTCGGCCGCGATGTCGAATCGATCATCCGCGATTTGGCGGACACCGCGGTCAAGATGATGCGTCAGTCCGAAATGGAAAAAGTACAGATCAAGGCTTATGACGCAGCCGAGGACAAGATTCTCGATCTGTTATTGCCCGAAGCGGACGGCGGCATGTTATCCGACACCCGCGAATCGACCCGGCAAAAAATGCGCAAGAAGCTGCGCGAAGGCGACCTCGACGACAAGGAAATCGAGATCGATGTACAGATGGCGCCGATGGGCGTCGAAATCATGGCGCCTCCGGGCATGGAAGAAATGACCAACCAGTTGCAAGGTCTGTTTCAGAACATGGGCACGGGCCGGACGCGCAGCCGCAAGATGAAGATCAAGAACGCATTCAAAGTCTTGCAGGAAGAAGAAGCCGCGCGCTTGGTCAATGACGAAGAGATCAAGCTGAAGGCGATCGAAGTAGTCGAGCAGAACGGCATCGTGTTTCTCGATGAAATCGACAAGATCTGCAAACGCTCGGATGCGGGCGGCTCGGGCGGCGAAGTCTCGCGCGAAGGCGTGCAACGCGATCTGTTGCCGATCGTCGAAGGCAGCACCGTCAGTACGAAATATGGCTCGGTCAAGACCGATCATATTCTGTTCATTGCCTCGGGCGCGTTCCATTTAACCAAGCCGTCCGACTTGATCCCGGAATTGCAAGGCCGCTTCCCGATCCGTGTCGAACTCGGCGCGCTATCCTCGGATGATTTTTTCCGGATTCTGACCGAGCCGAATGCCTCGCTAACCGAGCAATATGCGGCGCTGCTTGCGACCGAAGGCGTGAATCTGACCTTCGCGACCGACGGCATCCGCCGTATCGCGGAGCTGGGTTGGGAAGTCAACGAAAAAACCGAAAACATCGGCGCGCGGCGCCTGCATACGATCCTGGAGCGCCTTCTGGAAGAGATTTCATTCAGCGCCCCGGACTTGCTCGAAAAAAATATCGTGATTGACGCCGACTATGTCGACCGGCATCTGGGCGAATTTGTCCAGGATGAGGATTTGAGCCGGTATATCTTGTAGGCGAAAAATATGGAGGAAGGGCAAACAGTTCCATCGTTCGCCCACCCTATTCCCGACGATGGGCGGAAAAGCCCCCCGTCCACCCTACATCTGACTTTGATATGCGACTCCATACCCAACCCTGCAACGCGCTGCCGACCGAAATCAAACTGCATCAGGTTTCCCGGTTGCTGGAAATCCGTTACGATGACGGTAGGGCATTCATGCTGCCCTGCGAATATCTGCGCGTCTATACGCCATCCGCGGAAGCCTTGGGCCATGGACCGGGCCAGGAGATTCTGCAAACCGGCAAGGAATCGGTCACGATCCGCGAGATTCATCCGGTCGGCAATTATGCGATCTGCCCGGTGTTCAGCGACGGCCATAACAGTGGGATTTACACCTGGGACTTGCTTTACCAACTCGGCGCGGAATACGACAGCCTGTGGGCGAACTATCTGGAACGCCTGCGGGCCGCCGGTTATAATCGCGTGGAACCCCAACATTTACAGTAAATTATGACTCATCACAAAACGACCCATTTCGGCTTTAAGCAAGTCGCCACCGAAGACAAGGTCAAACTGGTGCGCGGCGTTTTCGACTCGGTCGCCGAAAAATACGACATCATGAACGATATGATGTCGCTCGGCATTCATCGCATCTGGAAACGGATCGCGGTGCAGCTTTGCAATGCGCGCAGCGGCGAAAAAGTGCTCGACCTGGCTGGCGGCACCGGCGATTTGACGACGCTACTGGAAAAACGCGTCGGCAAGGACGGGCTGTGCGTGTTGGCCGACATCAATTCGGAAATGCTGCGCACCGGCCGCAATCGGCTGATCGACCGTGGCCTGTCCGGCAATATCGAATACTCCCAGGTGAATGCCGAATGCCTGCCGTTCGCAGACAATAGCTTCGACTGCGTGATCATCGGCTTTGGCCTCCGCAACGTGACCGACAAGGACGCTGCCTTGCGCTCGATGTACCGCGTGCTGAAACCGGGCGGTCGCTGCCTCGTTCTGGAGTTTTCGCATCCGACCGATCCGGTTACCGAAAAGGTTTACGATTTCTATTCGTTCAAGCTGCTGCCGAAAATCGGCAAGTTCGTCGCGAAGGATGAGGACAGCTACCGCTACCTGGCCGAATCGATCCGGATGCACCCCAAGCAGACCGAATTAAAATCGATGATGGAAAACGCCGGCTTCGAACGCTGCGAGTTTTACAACATGACGCAAGGCATCGTAGCGGTGCACCGCGGCTATAAAATCTGAGATGGCGATCAAACCGTTTTTGACCATCGCACTCGAAAGCGCGCTGAACAACTATCTCAAGCTGGATCTGGATGTCAGCGAGTTGTTGTCGCCTCTGGCCGGCAAAGTGATCGAACTGACGGTCGAGCCATTCGGCGAAACAGTGTATCTGTGTCCGACAGCGGACGCGATCCAGGTGCTCGACGCCTATCCCGCCCCCCCCGCAACGCGTATCTCCGGTTCGCTCTGGTCCCTGGGCCTGATGGGAATGAGTGCCAAGCCGATGCGTTCGGTGTTTTCGGGCGAGGTCAAGATCGAAGGCGACATGACGACCGGGCGCAAATTCCAGGCGTTGTTCGACAAACTGAACATCGATCTCGAAGAAAAACTCTCGCATGTCACCGGCGACGTGATCGCGCATCAAATCGGCAACCTCTTCCGCACCGGCTCACGCTGGACCCGGCAATCGATCCGGACTTTCGAACTGAATCTCGGTGAATTTCTGCAGGAAGAAACGCGCGATCTGCCGGCCGGCCCCGAGGCCGATATTTTTTACCGCCATGTCGATGAATTGCGCGCCGATTTCGACCGCCTGAACTGCCGGATCGAACGCCTGGAAAACGTATTAACTCGCCAATCACTTGCGCAAAGCGAATAATGCCGTGCTTGCGCCCTGCCCTCATCAGCCCGCTACTAATCCGACGTGATCAATCCTAGAATTTTATTCCGTTTGGTCCATATCAATTGGGTGCTGGTATTTCACGGGCTCGATGAAATCGTGCTGAAAACGCACCTGTTTCGTCCAATCCGCTTTCTGGCGGCTCTGTCGCCTTATTATTGGCTGCGGCGGCGAAACGAGCCGCGCGGCGTGCGCATCCGCAAGACACTCGAGGACCTGGGGCCGATCTATGTCAAATTCGGCCAGGCGCTGTCCACCCGCAAAGACCTGTTGCCGGACGACATCGCCGACGAACTCGTCAAGCTGCAGGACCGGGTGCCGCCGTTCCCGAATGAAGTCGCCCGCCGGATCATCGAACAGGAACTCGGCATGCCGATCGGCGAGGCGTTCGCCGAATTCGATCCGACGCCCTTGGCCTCTGCTTCGGTCGCGCAGGTGCACACCGCCCGGCTGCACAGCGGTGAAGACGTCGTGGTCAAGGTGCTCAGACCCGACATCGAAGACCGCATTCATTCCGATATTGCGCTGCTCTACGAACTGGCCCGATTTGCCGAGCGCTTCTGGTCGGATGCGCGCCGCCTGCGGCCGCTCGAAGTCGTCGCCGAATTCGAAAAAACCACGCTCGACGAGCTCGATCTGGTCAGGGAGGCGGCCAATGCCTCCAAACTGCGGCGTAACTTCGAAAACTCGGACATCATCTATGTGCCTGAAATCCATTGGCCGCTGTCGAGGCAAAAGGTCATGGTGATGGAGAGGATTCAGGGCATTCCGGTCGGCGAGATCGAACAATTGCGAGCCGGCGGCGCCGATTTCAAGCTGCTCGCCGAACGTGGCGTCGAAATCTTCTTCACTCAGGTGTTCCGGGACAATTTTTTCCATGCCGACATGCACCCAGGCAACATCTTTGTCGATCTGCCGGCCAAATATATCGCGGTCGATTTCGGCATCGTCGGCTCGCTGTCGTTGTCCGACCAGCATTATCTGGCCGAAAATTTTCTGGCGTTTTTCAACCGTGACTACCGGAAAGTCGCGAGAATGCATGTCGAATCGGGCTGGGTTCCCGGCACGACTCGGATCGAGGAATTCGAATCGGCGATCCGCGGCGTTTGCGAGCCGATCTTCGAAAAACCACTGCGCGACATTTCATTCGGCCAGTTATTGCTGCGCCTGTTCCAGACTGCGCGCCGCTTCGACATGCAAGTACAACCGCAATTGGTTTTATTGCAAAAAACCTTGTTGAATATCGAGGGCTTGGGCCGGCAACTCTATCCCGAGCTGGATTTATGGCAGACCGCCAAGCCCTTCCTCGAAAAATGGTTCCAGGAACGCATGGGGCCGAAAGCCAAGCTGAATCAGTTCATCGCGCAATTTCCGGAAATAGCCCAGCAGCTCCCCGAAGTCCCGTCGCTGCTGTATAAAGCGCTCGACAATGCCGCCTACGCGAAACAGAGCAGCGAAGCGCAAACCCGGGAACTCGCGCAGCTGCGCAAGCAGATGGAAACGAATCATCAAACCACGCTGTGGACTATTCTCGTCAGCGCGGCATTGATCAGCGCGGCGATTTTTTTCGGATAGCGACACTTGATCGACGCGCAATGACGCCATGAGAAACATCGCGTAAACGAGACTAAGCCAATTCTATATCTTATAATGCGTTAACAGCATGGCTACAAGGCCTAAACTGGATTAAATCCCGGAGCCACCGAGTTTCGATATGCCGGGTTTCACTTCGGACTCGGCCGACAGTCGTTATATCCTGTAATTTATAAACCCGAGGAGCGCCGCAACACCGGTCTGTTTGCGCTTGCCGCCTCGACCCACCCCAAACCAAGAGAGAGAAATATGTCAGTAAAAAGAATGGCTGATCTGGATTTGTCCGGCAAACGCGTATTGATTCGTCAGGATTTGAACGTGCCGGTCAAAAATGGCAAAGTCACCAGCGATATCCGCATTCAAGCCAGCGTGCCAACCATCCGGCAAGCCTTGGAGAAAGGCGCGGCGGTGATGCTGATGTCGCACCTTGGCCGTCCGGAAGAAGGCAAATACGACGAAGATTCATCCTTGAAGCCGGTCGCCGAACGCCTGGCCGAACTGCTCGGCAAACCGGTGCGCCTCGAAAAAGACTGGATCGACGGCATCGAGATTCAAACTGGCGAAGTGGTGTTGTGCGAAAACGTGCGTTTCAATGCCGGCGAAGGCAAAAACAACGACGAACTGGGCCAAAAAATGGCCGCGCTCTGCGATGTGTTCGTGATGGATGCGTTCGGCACCGCCCACCGCGCGCAAGCTTCGACGCACAGTGTCGCGAAATACGCCAAGGTCGCATGCGCGGGGCCACTCTTGGCCAGCGAACTCGACGCACTGGGCAGAGCGCTGGAAACACCAGCCAAGCCGCTGGTCGCGATCGTCGGCGGATCGAAGGTCTCGACTAAACTGACCGTTTTGAAATCATTGACCGATAAGGTCGATCAATTGATCGTCGGTGGCGGCATCGCGAACACCTTCATCGCAGCGGCCGGTTTCCCGGTCGGCAAATCATTATATGAGCCGGATCTGATCGGCGACGCCAAGCAACTGATCGCCATGGCCAAGCAAAACGGCTCCGATATTCCGATTCCGGTCGATGTGGTCTGCGCAAAGGAATTTTCCGAAACCGCGGCCGCGACCGTCAAAAAAGTCAGCGAAGTGGCCGAGGATGATCTGATCATGGACATCGGACCGGAGACCGCGAAGCAATACGCAGAGATTTTAACCTCCGCGCAAACGATCGTCTGGAATGGTCCGGTCGGCGTGTTCGAATTCGACCAATTCGGCAACGGCACCAAGGCGCTGGCCGAAGCGATTGCCGAATCGCCCGCGTTCTCTATCGCCGGCGGCGGCGATACCTTGGCAGCTATCGACAAATACGGCATCAGCGAAAAAGTGTCCTACACCTCGACCGGCGGCGGCGCTTTCCTGGAATTTCTCGAAGGCAAGGAATTGCCGGCGGTTGCGATATTGAAAACCCGCGGCGAATAATTCATTCGTGATTTTCAGCGGGGCGGCGCGACTCGCGCCCCTCCCGCGAAAGACAAATACCCCTCTCCTCCATGGAGAGGGGATTAGAACACTTGCACAACCTCGGTGCACAGCGAGACAACCTCCCAAAAAACGTTCAATATTGCTAATATTCCATTATTACTAATATAATGGCCTTAAGTGTTTTGTAACGCACTGATCACAAAAAAGAAAGCAAACTTATAAGCATCGGCCGGGTCCAATAGCCTGTAGCCCGACCGAATTGCATCAACCCTGATAGGATACCGATGGCCAGAGTAACGATTGAAGATTGTTTGGAACATGTCGAAAACCGCTTTAAACTGGTGTTGCTGGCGGCGACGCGCGCGCGACAGTTGGCGCGCGGCGCGGACGAATTTGTGCCGCGCGGCAAGGACAAGGATACTGTCGTCGCGTTGCGCGAAATCGCTGCGGGCCATGTCACGGCAACAAATGTGAGTACGCTGCACCGTTCCATGGAACACCACGACCCTAGCCCGATGACGTTCTGAGCCTAAAGCAATGTTGGACATAGTCGATCCGATCGAACTCGAACGCCCCCAGGACAAACTGGTCCGGCGTTTGTGCCAGATCCTGAACGGCTATCTCGACCCACCGCAGATCGAAGAATGCGTCCGCGCTTATGAATTCGGCGCCTCCGCGCATTCCGGTCAATTCCGCAAGAGCGGCGAAGCCTATATTTGCCACCCGGTCGCGGTTGCGATCAGCCTCGCCGAAATACGCATGGACGCAAAAAGCATCATGGCGGCGATTCTGCATGACGTGATCGAAGACACTCCGGTCAGCAAGGTCGAACTGTCGAATCAATTCAGTCCTGAAGTTGCCGAACTGGTCGACGGCGTAACCAAACTGACCAAGATCGACGGCATTTCGCGCGCCGAGGCCCAGGCCGAAAACGTCCGCAAAATGTTCATGGCGATGACCCGGGATTTGCGGATCATCATGATCAAACTCGCCGACCGTCTGCACAACATGCAAACCCTTGGCGTGATGCCTTCGGAAAAGAAACGTCGTATCGCCAAGGAAACGCTGGACATCTACGCGCCGCTCGCGAATCGCCTGGGCATGAATAATATCCAGCAGCATCTCGAAGTCCTTAGCTTCGAAGCAATGTATCCTAGGCGTTATTGCATTCTGAAAGCCGCCGTCAAGAAAACGCGCGGCAACGGCCTCAAAACGATTAATACGCTCGAAAACGCGATCAAAAACCGGATGAGCCTAGCGGGCATCGATTGCGAAGTGTCCGGGCGCGAAAAAAATCTGTACAGCATTTACACTAAAATGCGGCTGAAGAAAATTTCGCTGCCGGATATTTTCGATGTGTATGCATTCCGCATTTGTGTCGACAATATTGACCATTGCTACCGGACGATCGGTGTCGTGCATTCGCTTTACAATCCGAAACCGGGCCGGTTCAAGGATTATATCGCGCTGCCGAAAGCGAACGGTTATCAGTCCCTGCACACGACGCTGGTCGGCCCCGGCGGCGTGCCGGTCGAGATTCAGATCCGCACGCACGAGATGCACCGGATGGCCGAATCGGGTATCGCTGCGCACTGGCTTTACAAATCCGACGACGATAACAGGAACGAAAGATTCCAGAAGCGCGCAAACGAATGGCTGAAGGATATCCTTGAAATTCAGAAATCGGCCGGCGACTCCTTGGAGTTCATCGAAAACCTAAAGGTCGATCTGTTTCCGCAGGAAGTTTTCGTGTTCACTCCGAAAGGCAATATCGTCAAGGTGCCGCGCGGTTCGACCGTTGTCGATTTCGCCTATGCGGTGCATACCGACATCGGCAATCAATGCATCTCCGCGCGCATCGACAAACAATTGGCCCCTTTGCAAACCAAGCTCGAAAACGGCGTCACGGTCGATATTGTCACCGCGCCCTGGGCGCGGCCGAATCCGTTATGGCTGAACTTCGTCATCACGGCAAAAGCCCGCTCGAGCATCCGCGGCTATCTGAAAAATTTCAACCGCAAGGAAGCGATCTTACTCGGCCGGCGTCTGCTCGAAAAAGAACTCCAGACAATGGATTTGCATCTCGAACAGATTGAAGAAGCGCGGATTCAGGAACTGCTCAAAATCACCGCCAAACCGTCGCTGGACGACCTGCTCGAAGACATAGGCCTCGGCAACAAAATGCCGTTCCTAATCGCCAAACGGATTGCCCAAGACGACATGCACGGTGCGATCAAACTGGAAGAAACGCAACAAGCCCGCTCCGCGCCGCTGATCATCAAAGGCACCGAAGGCATGATCATCACGTTGGCCAAATGCTGCAGACCGATTCCGGGCGATTCGATCATCGGTTTTTACAATCCGGGTAAGGGCATCGTCGTGCATCATCATGAATGCCACAACAGCAGCGAAATCCGGAAAAAACAGGCCAACTGGCTCGATGTTGAATGGAGCCAGGATTTGACCACCGAATTTCCCGCCGAATTGCGCCTGGAAGTGATGAATCGGACAGGAACCCTGGCAACAATTCTTGCCGCGATTTCCGAGATGCATTCGAACATCGAAAACGTCAGCGTCGTCGATCAGGATGACAAAGTCTGCATCGATTTGATCACGCTCAGCGTGAAGAACCGCGTGCATCTGGCCGATATCATGCGCAAGCTGAAGAAATTGCCGATCGTGGTCAAGATCGAGCGCGTCAGGGCTTGATCGGATCAATCAATTGAGTATTTGGCTAGCGCCGGAGGTTACGCTTTGCACTTCAAGCGGCCTACGTTCCGCTTTTCACGGTAAAGTCATTGCATTAACTGCCCGCCCTGCCATTAGGCAACGTTAAAACCACTTTCGAAAAGATGTTAAGATAGCTCTCATCTCAACCCTATTCGTTCACAAAAGCCACTTTACCATGATCAAAGAAATCATTAGCACCCCCAACGCTCCACAAGCGATTGGAACGTATTCGCAAGCCGTCAGAATCGACCGCACCGTATATCTATCCGGCCAAATCCCTTTGTCTCCGGAGACGATGGCCCTGGTTGACGGCGATATCAAAACCCAAATCATCCAGGTCTTCGAAAACCTGCATGCTGTTGCCACTGCTGCCGGCGGCACATTTGCCGATATTGCCAAACTGAATGTCTATCTGACCGACCTGGGGCATTTTCCGATCATCAATGAAGTGATGGGGCGGTACTTTCAGGAACCTTATCCCGCGCGCGCCGCAATCGGCGTCGCGGCGTTGCCGAAAGGCGCGCAGGTCGAGATCGACGGCGTCATGTGCCTCCCCCCGCAGGAATATCCGGCCTCCTGAAGCCCTGACCGATGAACCGCCTGCAACAACCGGTTTCCGCGCTGGCGGGAGTCGGCGCGCAAACCGCGCGGCGCTTCGAAAAACTCGGCATCCGCGCAATTCAGGACCTGCTGTTTCATCTGCCGGTACGTTATGAAGACCGCACCCGTCTGACGCCGATCGGCTCGCTCGAAGCAGGCATGACTGCGATGATCGCCGGCAAAGTCGAATTCGCGGATATCCTGCCGCGCGGGCGCAAAAAACTGGTCGTCCGGATCGCCGACGACACCGGCTTCATTTCGTTAATATTCTTTCATTACTCGGCCAATCAGTTTCATGCCTTTACGCCCGGCGCGCTAGTCAGTTGCTTCGGCGAAGCGCGCCACGGTTATGCCGGCCTGGAGATGACTCATCCTGATTACCAAATCATCGCCGATGCCGAGAACTTTGCGCTCGACACCCGCCTGACGCCGGTATATCCGTTGACCGAGGGCCTGACTCAAACCGCGATCAGAAAAGCGGCCAAACAGGCACTCGCGCTGTGTACGCACGACAACCGCCTGTTAATCGATTGGCTTCCCGAACGGCTATTGCAGCAATTGCGCTTCCCTGCCCTGTATAAAGCGCTTCAAACCCTGCATACCCCCGGCGAGCCGGCCGCTTGCGCCGCGCTGCAAAACGGCAGCCATCCGGCATTGAAACGGCTTGCATTTGAAGAATTGCTGACTCACTATCTAAGCCTGCGCTCAGCCAAAAACCTTAACCAGTCCTGCCGGGCGCCGGCATTGGCCGGCGATCCGATCGCCACCGAGCACTTCATCCGCCGCCTGCCCTTCCCGCTGACGGGGGCGCAGCGGCGCGTGATCGCCGAAATTGCCGACGATTGCCGAAAAACGCAGCCGATGATGCGTCTCGTGCAAGGCGATGTCGGCTCCGGTAAAACGGTCGTAGCCGCCTATGCGGCGCTGCTCGCGGTCAGTTCGGGTTATCAGGCTGCGGTGATGGCGCCGACCGAACTCTTGGCCGAACAACATTACCGCAATTTCAGCAATTGGTTCAGTCATTTCGAGGCCAAAGCCGTCCTATTGACCGGACAGATGAAAGGCAAAACCCGCAACGCGGTTCTTGACGCCCTGAAAAACGGTTCGGCGCCTATCGCGATCGGCACGCATGCACTGTTTCAGGACGGCGTCGAGTTTGATCGACTCGGCCTTTGCGTGATCGACGAACAACACCGCTTCGGCGTACACCAGCGCCTTGCGTTGCGCGAAAAAGGCCGCCAGTCAGGCATCCGTCCGCATCAACTGGTGATGACCGCAACGCCGATTCCGCGCACCTTGGCGATGCTGCAATATTCGGACCTCGATATTTCGATCATCGATGAACTGCCGCCCGGACGCAAACCGATCGTGACCAGCGTGATTCCGTCCGAGCGTCGTAGCGAGGTGATCTCCAGAATCAACGGCTGGGTCGCGCAAAAAAAACAGGCCTATTGGGTCTGCACCTTGATCGAGGAATCGGAAGCGCTGCAATGCGAAGCGGCCGAAAAAACCGCAGAATTGCTGGCCGCCGCGCTGTCTGACGTACGCATCGCATTGATCCACGGCCGAATGAAATCGGCCGAGAAAGACGCTATCATGCAGGCCTTCAAGCAGCATCGGATCGATCTATTGGTTGCAACGACCGTTATCGAGGTCGGCGTCGATGTGCCGAACGCCGGCCTGATGATCATCGAAAACCCGGAGCGGCTCGGCCTCTCGCAACTGCATCAGTTGCGCGGACGCGTCGGCCGCGGCGATAGCGACAGCTTTTGTCTGCTGATGTATCAGTCGCCGTTGTCTGACATGGCGCGCCAACGGCTCGGCATTCTACGCGACAGCAACGACGGTTTCGTGATTGCGGAGAAGGATTTACAGTTGCGCGGCCCCGGCGAAGTGCTCGGCACGCGCCAGACCGGCGCGGTGCATTTCAAAATCGCCGATTTGTCCAGGGACGCCGATTTGCTGGATAATATTCAGGAAATCGGCGAACGGCTCTTCAGGGAAGCGCCGGACGCCATCCAGCCCCTGTGCGACCGCTGGCTCGGGGCATCCACCGTTTACGCCGAGGTTTAATTCCGTTTGCCGTCCCAAAGCCTGTTATTGACCCGTGAACCCACCTGGCTTCAAAACCGTCCAGGCCTGCGCCATAGCCTACCCGAAAGCGTTGCATCCTGGACCTACGAATCCGGTTCGCTGACCCGGCGACTGCGCAGCTATTACGGCAATGAGGTCAAGGTCAAAATTCTTTACCACCGCCGGCTGACGCCGTTCCTGAGCGAACGCAAGTTGCTGGGTCAACCCGAGCATCGTTATTGTCTGACCCGCGAAGTGATGCTGCACGCAAACGATATGCCGCTGATCTTGGCCCGCACTATCATGCCGGAACAAACGATCAAGTCCGCGCACCGCAACCTGTCGCATCTCGGCACCCGCCCGCTCGGCGAAGTCATTTTTTCGTATCCCGACCTCGAACGGCTGGAACTACAGATCGCCAGGCTGCCCCCCTCCGACTGGAGTCCGGCCGCCTTGGAATGGGGCGCGATCAACGCACCGGTCTGGGGTCGAAGAACCGTTTATGCCATCATGCATCAACCGCTTCTGGTCAATGAATTTTTCATGCCGGGAGCTCTCGCGATCGCTTGAATCAATTCCGCGAATCGCTCACGATCGCGCTCGGATGGCGGATAAGCATCGAATAGCCGTCTTTGTATTTGTTCAGCCAGCCGCGCACTTCGACCGCATGACCACGATAGCTGCTTAAATCAGGAAACATCGACAATCCTTGTTTTTCGATCCTCGCCTCGAACTTGTCGGAAAACTTCAGATAGACAAACTTCCGGCTGTCGCGAAAATCGGTGATCCTGCCGGTAATGCGGGTCCAGCCCGGATGACCGGAAGCGGATAAGCGCTCGACCGGGATCGGATCATATTCCGGCCGCCGCCAAATCCCCAGCCGGGTCCGTTCGGCATTGCGTTCGGCTTTGATCAATGGCTCGACATAAAGCAGATTCGGCGGATAGATATTGGCCGTCGCCAGGCCTTGTTCGACCAGTTGCAGATTGATATGGTCTTTTTGGTCGGTAAACACATGCGCAAGCGTTCTCCCGTATTTGTCGGTCGATTCGGCATCCATCTCCAGCCTGACCTTGCGGTTTTGCAGTTTGTTAACTAGCCAACGCTTGGCTTCCTCGCCGCCCGCCTGTTCCGGCTGATTACGATGCTCGATCTCCGGCGTATTCACACCCAGCAACCTAACCTTGCGGCCGTCTTCAAGCATCAGCGTATCGCCGTCGAATACTTTTTTGACGGGGTAAAAACCATAGCCCGGCTTGATGTCGAGCACTTTCGCCGCCGCCCGCGGCCGGTCGGAATAATGCTTGTTGCCGGCGTTGTCCCGCCAGCCGTAAATATCCGCGTTGACCCAATAGGCCAGACACAACAATAAAAGCGATATAATACGCCGCATGAATTTCCTTAAAAGGCGAAAAAAACTGGCGTCCGAAGCCGCCCCTCTGTGTTACAAACAATCGCTTATTTTAGCCTATCGATGAAAGTTACTCCGATCAACCATCTGCTTTTTGTTTACGGCACGCTGCGGCGCGGTAGCGATCATCCCATCGCCAGGCATTTGGCCGACAATGCGGAATGGCTGGGTTTTGGAGAATTTCACGGTTTGCTGTTCGATATTGGCGCTTACCCCGGCGCGGTGCCGTCAAGGGATCCCGCGCACCGGTAGTGGTTCAGTTTGAATTTTGCTTTTTATACGGGCCGCGCTTTTGTGGTTCTGGTTCTTGAATCAGATTAACAATGTCGGCCAACTCCCAAACGTGATCCGTTAAGCCTGCTGCCATTGCTGGCGTTATCCGAAGCGATTTATGAATTTTGCAGTAGTTATAGAACATGAAGTAAAGGCTGATTGCATGCATGTGGTTTTCTATCTTCTTGCTGAATGCGTTGGTTAGCCGAGTGAACCGGCGCATGTGCATTCTCATCGTTAGGTTTTGACGCTCAACGTAGCTGGTTGAAATTAGCGCAGGATCGGGATCACCTTCAATAGGGCGCTTCTCTATACCAGTGCAATCGGCTGGACTGTAACGACGGCTATCTTCTTTAGTTTGTCCTTCCGTGCCGTAGAGCTTAATCAATTGAGCAAAATCGATCCCAGCGCCGAAAGCATCTTCTACAGCATCAAGATAGGCTTTATGTCCGTCTGTGGTTAACTGAACTCTACTGGCAAGGCGTTCAGCCAAGTCTTTGATGAAGTAATTAGCTGATTCCGCGCCGCGAGTGCCAACGTGCCAGCAAGGAATCAGCTTAGTTTCGGCGTCAATCGCAGTCCATGTGTAAACATCCCCGTAGCCAAACGTGCCTTTTAACTCTCTGGGTACATTCTTTTGCTTCATCCCTACAAACGACCATATCTCATCGCATTCGATCCGCTTCAAGTTCAATTGTCGATGGGCTTCATCTTGATAAAGGGCGCAGGCTTCGCCAGCGTCAGCCAATAGCTTAAGCACTGTGTTTTTCGATGCGCCGGTAATGCGTGAGGCGGCATTGATGCCTATTCCTTCGCAGAGTACGGCGAGGATTTGCGCTCTTTCTTTTGTGCTTAGCTTGTTCATGTTATTTTTACTCAAGCATTAAAGTCAGATCCATTATGATGCTTGCATATAATTATCGCAAGCATTATTTTATTAACCTATTAATGCTTGCATATTATGCTTGCAATAAATATAATGCAAGCATAAATCTCACTAGGGGTAAATCATGATAGAGAAAGATAAGAAAGACAGTAAGAAAGCTATCGGAGGAGCAGCTAGAGCGGCTTCATTATCTCCAGAACGCAGGTCTGAGATAGCAAGAAAAGCAGCGGCATCAAGATGGGATGGAGAGCTTCCGATTGCAACGCATGAGGGTGAATTTAAGCTAGGAGACTCAGTGGTGTCGTGCGCCGTGTTGCCAAGCGGCTTGCGCGTCATTACACAAGCAACATTTCTTAGGTCAATTGGTAGATCACGGTCACCAAAGGCTGGGACCGGGGTATTAAGCACCGTCGACGACTTGCCGTTTTTTCTGCAAGCTGAGGCGTTAAAACCCTTTATTTCTGAGGACTTAGCCATGTCGACGACTCCTATCTTTTATAGGAGTGTTACAGGGTCAAAGGGTGTTGGCTACGATGCAAGACTGCTGCCTCAAGTAGCAGAGGTGTATTTAAAGTTTAGAGATTCAAAATTAACAAAGAACGAAAAGATTCCGACTCAATACGCCCATATTATTAAGGCATCAGATATTTTAATGAGGGGATTAGCCAGCGTCGGCATTATTTCGCTGGTAGACGAGGCTACTGGTTTTCAACGAGACAGAGCAAAGGATGCTTTAGAAAGAATTCTCGAGGAGTTTATTGCAAAAGAGCTTAGGCCATGGGTAAAAACATTCCCAGAAGACTTCTACAGCAACTTGTTTAGATTAAGAGGGCTTAAATTCCCTAAAGACACTGTTAGTAGACCGAAATATTTCGGGCATTTAACTAATGATATTGTTTATAGACGTCTTGCGCCTAAAGTTCTTGATGAGCTAAAGAAAGCTACCCCTAGAAATGAAAGTGGATCACATAAGCATAAGCTATTTCAAAAGCTAACCGATGATGTTGGGCATCCAAAGCTAAGAGATCATTTAACGTCTGTAGTCACATTGATGAAAATCAGCTCGAACTACCAACAGTTCTTACAGCATTTAGATGTCGTTCATCCAAGATATGGTGACACTTTGCTAGTGCCATTTGAAGAGAACAGCTCAGATAACAATCTTTAATCAGCGTTCCATCTTGCTTTAGCCGCCTTCCTAGCAATTTCTGACCGTTCTTCCGGCGTGAGCTTCTCAGCTCGCGCCTTTCCTCCCTTTAATCCGCCTTTCTGGCTATCGGCTTTCTTTCCGGTCAATTCTTCTTCCGGCCCAGCTTCGCCAATAGCTTGCTGGAATACATCGAAGGCGATCTGTGTAAAATCTTTGCGTGGGTTTGTTTTCTTGGTCATGCCGATAAGATAGCATAGCCACAAAAAGAGTTCACCTGGTCAAATTTTCAAACTGAACCACTACCCGCGCACCGGGTTCGGGGTGAAGTTTATCGGCTTGATGATCCTGCTACACTATTACCTATAGTCGACCGCTATGAAGAATACGGCGATGACTTCCCCGAGCCGAATGAATTTGTCCGGATGCTACAGCCCGTGCTGCTCGAAGGCGGTTTGAGCGAAGCCTGGATTTATCTTTACAACCACCCGACGGATGACCTGACGTTGTTGGGCCACGACTATTTTTCAAAAACCGAAACTCATTCATGATCACGATCATCCAGCGCGTCACGGCCGCGCATGTCGCCGTGGATAATCAAATCATCGGCAAAATCGATACCGGCATCATGGCGCTGGTCGCCGTCGAAAAGGAAGACAGCGAAAAACAGGCGGAACGCCTGTTCGAACGCATCGTCAATTACCGGATTTTTCCGGATGGGGACGGCAAGATGAATTTGAGCCTGCGCGACATCGACGGCGGATTGCTGCTGGTACCGCAATTCACCCTGGCCGCCGACACGCAAAAAGGCAATCGACCGAGTTTCACCTCGGCCGCGCCGCCGGAGCATGGCAAAAGGCTGTTCGGCTATTTGCAAGAGCTGGCGTTGAAGAATTATCCGTCCGTACAATTCGGACGTTTCGGGGCCGACATGCAGGTTGCGCTAATCAACGACGGCCCGGTCACTTTTACGCTGCGGTCGCATTGATTCTAACGCTTTACCCATCGCCGTCGTCCTCATTTTGATAAGGTTGCGATTTGACATGATCGGGAATTTTTGGAATTTTCGCCGATCGCAGCAGCAGCAACGCGCTCCCCAATACGAACAGCAGAGCGACAATGAATAAAATGATCCACATCGAACAAACCTTTAAGTTGCTGCCAGATACCCGGTAGACTATAACATACCTCAATCAAAGCCGACCGGAGTTTACTCGAATGACATTTGCCACCGCCCGCCTTTGCGATGCCCATGCTCAGGAAGCGCATTTCCAGATCGTCGAACCGCTGTTCAAGTCTTACGGCGAAAAGCCCGTGTTCTGGGGCCGCATCACGACATTGAAGGCTTTCGAAGACCATGCCCTGATCGAAACCGCCTTGCAGGAGCCCGCCGATGGACGAGTGCTGGTCGTCGATGGCGGCGGATCGCACCGCTGCGCATTGGTCGATGTCGAACTGGCTCGGCTCGCGGTCGCCAACGGTTGGCAGGGGCTGTTGCTGTACGGCTGCGTCCGCGACACCGCACTGCTCGCCGAACTGCCGATCGGCATCCGCGCCCTTCATGCGCATCCGTTGCAAAGCCATCAAAAAAACATCGGCGACCGCGACCTTCCGCTGACTTTTGCCGGCGTCAATTTCAAAAAAGATCATTTTTTATATGCCGATCATGACGGAATCGTCGTCTCGGACAGAATGTTGAGTTAAAATAAAACGTTATTTACCCACTACAGAAGTCAAGATATGCAAATCGTACTCGCCAACCCCCGTGGATTCTGCGCCGGCGTCGACCGCGCCATCGAAATCGTCGATCAGGCGCTGGAAACCTTCGGCGCGCCGATCTATGTGCGCCACGAAGTCGTGCACAACCGCACCGTCGTCGATGGATTGAAAGCGAAGGGCGCTGTATTCATCGAAGATTTGAACGACGTGCCGGTCGGCTCGTATCTGGTGTTCAGCGCACACGGCGTTTCCAAACAAGTGCAAAAGGAAGCCGAGGAACGCCGGCTGACCGTTTTCGATGCCACCTGCCCTTTAGTCACCAAGGTGCATATCCAGGTCGCCAAGCACGCCAAATCGGACCGCGAAGTGATCCTGATCGGCCATGCGGGGCACCCGGAAGTTGAAGGCACCATGGGCCAATACGAAAAATGCACCGAAAACGGCGGCATTTATCTGGTCGAAACGCCTGAAGACGTCGCGAATCTTAAAGTGAATAACCCGGACAATCTGGCCTATGTGACCCAGACCACCCTGTCGATGACCGACACGAAAATCATGGTCGATGCGTTGAAGGCACGCTTCACCGGCATTAAAGAACAGAAAAAGGACGACATCTGCTACGCGACCCAAAACCGCCAGGATGCGGTCCAGGACATGGCAAAAAAAGCCGATGTGATTCTGGTCGTCGGCTCGCCGAACAGCTCGAACTCGAACCGCCTGCGCGAAATTGCCGAACAGCTCGGTAAACAGGCCTATCTGATCGATACCGCGCACGACATGAAGCGCGAATGGTTTGACGGCATCGGGGTGGTCGGCGTAACTGCCGGCGCCTCCGCGCCCGAAGTATTGGTACAGGAGGTGATCAGCAAGTTGAAGCAATGGGGCGGCGTCACCACGACCGAACTGCCGGGCATCGAAGAAAAAGTGGTGTTTTCGTTGCCGAAGGAATTGAAAAAACACATGGTGCAATAATTGCCTACCGAAATCGACTCGCTCCGCCTCGACAAATGGCTTTGGGCCGCGCGTTTTTTCAAAACGCGCAATCTGGCCCAGGAAGCGATTGCCGGCGGCAAGGTACATGTGAATGACCAGCGCGTGAAACCCGGCAAGGAAGTAAAGCCGGGCATGCGTTTGTCGATCACCAAGGACAGTCTGCACTGGGACATCACGATCACCGCGCTCTCCGCACAGCGCCGCCCCGCCAAGGATGCGGTGCTGCTGTACGAAGAAGATCCCGAAAGCCACGCCAAACGCCAGCAACAAATCATCGACGAGCGCGAAATGCGTGCCTTGATGCCGCACAACGGCCCGGAGCACCGTCCGAACAAAAAGGAACGGCGGATGATCCACCGCTTCAAGCAGGATTTTTGAAACCGCGCCGTAGAATTCAACCCGAAAGAACTCATTATCAGGGGTGGCTGCCAACGTAAAGAAAGCCCGTCATCGGCACGCAGAACACCATAACGGAACACCCTATAAAAATAAAATGTATGGCCGCTGACGACCTTTAGGCGACGGTCGCTCTAGTTTTGCTAATGTCCTCAAATTAATAATAAACCGGTATTGGATGTTTCTCAAGTAGGCTGGATTCTATTATCTTCAACCCAGTCTACGCCCCTAATATGCGGCTCAAATAGCTACATAATTGACATCCTACAATTTCAACTTACAACATTGAAAATATTAAGTTTCATTAAACTTAGGTCAAATACATGAATGGACGATGGATTAGAAAAAATCAAGACAATGTAGTTGTAATATTTGTACATGGAATTTTATCAAGTGCAACTGAATGTTGGAAAAATGAAAATGGAGTCAATTGGCCTGAACTTTTAATGCAAAACAAATCCTTGTGTAAGACTGGAATATATACATTTAGTTACAATACTGGAGTTTTTAGTGGGTCATATTCTCTTGGGGATGTCGTAGATTCCTTTAAAGAACAATTAAGCCTTGATGCGGTGATAACAAAAAAATGCCACCTCATTTTTGTTTGTCATAGCATGGGGGGAATTGTTGCAAGGAAGTATATTGTTGATCGCCAAGCTGATCTGATTAGCAATGAAATCAAAGTTGGTATTTTTCTCGTGGCTTCACCGTCGCTAGGCTCAGATTATGCTAACTTAGTTACTGGATTGGCAAAAATTCTAAAAATAAAGAACTATCAAGCTGAGGTCTTACGTTTTGCCCAAAATAATTTATGGCTTAATGATTTAGATAAAAATTTTTTAAATCTAAAAGAATCTCAAAAACTCGAAATAAAAGGAAAAGAGTTAATTGAAGACAAGTCAGTTATCTTGCCTAATTTTTTTAAAAAGCAAGTGGTAGAGCCTTTCTCTGGCGCCAGGTATTTTGGGGAGCAACTCAAGATACCTAATTCAGACCATATTAGTATATCTAAGCCAAAATCTTCAACTGAGTTGCAGCACAAGATACTGTGCAAGTTTATTATAGATTTTGCTTATATTCATGATATTGGGATCGATAACATTAAAAATCCTGATAAATCTGATGAGCTTTATGTAGATATAACTAGAGAAAATCAATGCGACTTTATCTCAAATTTTTTTCAAAACAGGCTTGAATTGGCTTTATCTGCATTTTCATCACAACCAATAGTTTGGGTGGAGCCGACTGTTTCTCAAAATTCTGAATTATCCAGAGGAGATTCTTTAGAGGGAAAAATTGACCTTTTTGAATTTGTAAAAAATCCAAGATCAGTTGTTATAAAGGCTCCTCCTGAATTTGGATTAACCTGTTTGTCACACTATCTGATCGTATCTGCTTGGGCAAATGCCAATCATTCCTTATGGTTGTATCTTGATGCAGATGAATTAAAGCCACATACAAGTGTAATTGAAAAACATGTTACAAGCTCCTTAGGAGCATTAGGAAAATATTTATTAGATGTTAAATGTGTCGTGCTGGACTCATGGAAGGGAAATGATGAGGAATCTATCAAGTTAATAAGTAAAATTAGTGAATATTTTAAAGATATTCCTTTGATTGTAATGCAGACGGTTGATGATATAAGATTACTGAACCAGTATGATGGTAGTAACATTGATCGTAAATTTGATGCATTATATCTTTGGGCGTTACCAAGAGGGCATGTTAGACAAATTGTTTGCGGGTACAATGATTTTAAAGAAATTGGCAACGAAGATTTGGTCATCGAAAGAATAATATCAGATATCGATGTTCTTAATATTCACAGAACACCACTAAACTGCCTAACGTTGCTAAAGATTTTTGAAAAAAGCTTTGATGAGAGCCCAGTAAATAGAGCAGATATGATTAGCAAAATTTTATTTTTGCTTTTCAATGTTGATAATATCCCTTCATATAAGCCAAGGCCTGATATGAAAGATTGTGAGTTTGTGCTTGGTAGATTTTGCGAAAGACTTTTTAGGGAAAACAATTTTTTGTTCACAAGAAAAACATTTGTTGATGACTTGGAGTCATACTGCAGAGAAGAGTTTATTGACCTTGAAGTTCATGTGGTGTTTGACGTTCTATATGAGAATCATATAATTATTGATTCTTGTGGTTTTTATCGATTTAGATTTTCATATTGGATTTATTATTTTCTGGCTCAAAGAATGTATCATTGTGAAAATTTTGCGAAATATGTTTTAGAGGAAAAACGCTACACAAAATTTCCCGAAGTTATTGAGTTTTACACAGGCATTGATCGTCGAAGAAGTGACGCGTTGAATGTGCTAATTCAGGATATCGGTTCATCTTGTGAAAGAGTACGGGAACGCTGTGGTCTACCTGATGGTTTAAACCCATATAGATTTGCAAAATGGCAGCCATCTTCGGAAGCTCTTGAGCAAATGAAAGATGAAATAAAGAATGGAGTGCAAGGTTCTAGCTTGCCCGAAACTATTAAAGATGGTTATGCCGATATGAAATATGATCGAAGCAAGCCATATAATCAAGAAATTAGGGATATATTTTCTGAGCATTCGTTTGTTATTATGATGCAAGCAATGAAAGCTGGTTCAAGAGCTCTTAGAAATAGTGACTACGCCCCCAGTGACATAAAGTGTCTTTTACTTGATGAAATTACAAAATGTTGGGAACAAATTGTAAAAGTAATGATGGTTTTAATGCCTCTACTTGCAATAGAGGGCGAAGCGTCATTTGAGGGGCAAGGATTTCTCCTGTGTGGTAATTTTGGTAAAGACCCTTTTGAGAGAATGCAACGTATTCTACTTTCATTGCCCCATAATGCTGTTTTTCTTGTTCAAGATGATCTCTATTCAAAGAAAATGGGGCCATTATTATTAAAACAATTTGACCAGGAAATTAATGTCTTAAAGAAGCATATAATGGCTATTATTTTTATTAATAACCGACCAAACAACTGGAAAACTCAAATTGAACAATACATTTCCTCTATTGATAAAAACTCGTTTTATTTATTTGATATTTATCAGGCGCTTAGACTGCAATATAGGTATAGCTATTCTACAAAGCGTGATCTAGATGAACTAGAGTATCTTATAAAACTTTCAGCAGCGAAGCATCATAAAATCGGACACTTAATGCCAAGTAAAAAACACATTAAGAATATAGTGAGTGAAAGGGTTTTGCCGGAAAGGGATCCAAATCTTAACTTATAGGGGCATAGGATGCATTGATTATCGTTCGCGATCGGTGCGATTCGTAAACTCACCGCACCCTATGACCTGACTCAAGCCAAGCCCGGTAGTAGTAGGCTGGGTTGAGGCACGAAACCCAGCATAGCCGTACATCACAAAACCTTGCTATGCTTATCGAATGCGAACCTATAAACGCTTACGAGTCCCTGGCGGCTGTTATTTCTTTACCGTTAACCTTGCCGAGCGCCAGCATAATGATCTTCTGATTCGTCACGTCAACGATTTACGCGCCGCATTCAGACAGGTTCGCGGCGATCATCCGTTCACGATCGACGCCATCGTAATTTTACCGGAACACCCCCATTGCATATGGCAATTACCTCCCAATGATCACGATTACTCCACACGCTGGCGGCTGATTAAATCACATTTCTCACGATCAATTCCGGACGCTGAGTCCATATCGCGAAGCCGCCTTCGAAAACAAGAAAGAGGCATCTGGCAAAGCTTCCGCTCCTGCTCACGCCCCTTGCCTACATCCATGTAGGCAGCGCCGTTATTGGGAGCATTGGATTCGAGACGACCAAGATTATCACAACCATTTCGATTACATTCATTACAACCCGGTTAAACACGGACTGGTACGAAAGACCAAGGACTGGCCGTATTCATCGTTTTACCGATGGGTAAAACGATGCGTATATCCTGAAAATTGGGCGGCAGCAGTGGAAATTGAGAATTACGATTGGGAATAGCCTGATCGGATCAGATTTGAGACAGAGGTGCTGGGTTTCTTACCTCAACCCAGCCTACTGCCCTAAACTTTTATCCGGCTAACAGGGCTTCAATAGCGGCCTTCGCATTACATTGAGCGATGGCTTCGGCGAGTTGCGTGTTATTTAATTGATGCTTGATTGCTGTAACACTATGCCATTCAAATGTTTGGTATTCCTTTTGAGCAAAGGTAGCGATTTGGCATTTCTTAACCGGAGAATTATCGAATGGCATTTTTGAGTCCGGACTCAAAGGCTCCATTCCTTCGGAGCTTGGCGCATAGATTAAAAAATCGCCTTTCATTGCCAGGACCGCGCGATATTGATTTGCCGTAGTGAAATACAAATCGCCAACTGCAATCTCCGATTCTTTCAGCCAAAGATTTTTATTTTTCTTGTTTTTTTTCATTCAGAATTTAAGCTCAAATGAGTAGATGTTTACCGAGTCACATGTTTCCAGATAAGATGCTGCGGGCCGAGGTCAAGGCCATGGCTAAGCGCATACCTTTATACACAACTCCGTCATTCCGGCATACCCTCTGGGGCACAAGTGGATTGCCGGAATCCAGGCCACAGGGACGTTTTAGGCTTACCATCCATGGCCCTGGATTCGGCAATTGCTCCTGCATTGCCCTACCTCCTGCATCCCTGCAGTCGACCCGCTTCCCGGCGGGTATGACGGCATTTGTGTATAAGGGCATGGGCTAAGCGCAGCATCTCCCAACCGGGCATGGAACAATTGCTCTATTTTCTTCGCGCCTTGCTTTTTCGCCTTACCAAGCCTTCTGGAGGCTACAAACAGGTCGGCGGCTTCGGAAGGCCGGCCAGTTTACAGGCATATTTCAGCGGCCCATCCGGAAACAATTGATGCAGATAGCGGCTATTTCCCTTGTCCTCGCCGAGTGTCTTCGCGATCGCCTTCGCGAACACGCGCGCATTCGGCAAATGTTTGAACTCAAGATAATAGTTTCTAATGAATCGGATGATTTCCCAATGCGCGGAGCTCAGTTCGATCCGGTTCGCCTCGGCCAACTTTTCGGCCACATCTTCGTTCCACTCGGAGGCATTGACCAGAAATCCCTGCTCCGTGGTCGCCAACACCCCATCGTTTACCTTCAACTCCATGATTGAATCAACGGATGCGCAACGGTCAGCTCGACCAGCCCCGCATAATCGATCACATCGATACCCGGCACGATTTGATCGGCGTCGATGCCGCGCATGATCAGATCGGCGGACAGCGCATACAAATGGTGATCGGCCAACATCCCTGTCAGACGACCGTTAAACTGGCTATTGCGCAAAATCCAAAGCACCGCATTTTCCATAAACACGGCGCTGCTGCCCGCATCGATCCGCTCCAATACCGCCGTTGGGATTGGCGAAGCCGAAATCAGATGCAGCATTAATGCGCTTCGGTCAATTTAAGACCGATGATGCCGAGAATGACCAGCGAAATCGACATCATCCGGCACACATCGGCCGATTCCTTGAACAATAAAATGCCCAAGATCGCGACCCCGACCGCGCCCATGCCGGTCCAAACCGCATATGCCGTACCCAACGGCAAGGTCTTGATCGCCAACATCAACAAATAAAAACTGCACAATCCCGCGACGCAAGTGATTACGCTGGGCCACAATTTGGTAAAGCCTTCGTTAAATTTCAGACTCAACGCAAAAATAATCTCCGCGACTCCCGCGGTAAAGAGCAATATCCAGGCCATTCGGCGCCTCTTGATTTATTTAGATAAAAGCCGCTATTCTACCTTAGCAAACGATCTCGATGAAGCCCGGCGGAAGCTTTGCAATGCATTGCCAAGTACCTTATTTTTCTCGCTTTATGACGACACTCTATTATTACCACGAAGACTTTCTGAAGCACCAGCCTCATTTTAGTCATCCGGAATCGCCGAATCGCCTGCTCAGCATCGAAAAAGCGCTGCAAGCGCCCGAATTCGCCAAACTGGTCAGAAAATCGCCACCGCTGGGACAAGCACAACGCGATCAGGCAGGACTGATTCACAGCCAGGCGCATATCGACCGGACTTTACGGATGATTCCCGAAGGCAGCCATCAATACATCGATGCCGATACTTATCTGTCGCACGGCAGCGCGAATGCGGCCTTGCGCGCGGTCGGCGCGGTCTGCGATGCGGTCGATCAGGTCATGGCCGGCAAGGCGAATAACGCCTTTTGTGCGGTGCGTCCGCCCGGCCATCATGCCGAACCGAATCGCGCGATGGGTTTCTGTCTGTTCAATAATGTCGCGATCGCCGCCGAATATGCGCGGCAACAGCATCATATCCGACGCGTCGCGATCGTCGATTTTGACGTGCATCACGGCAACGGCACACAAGCCGCGTTCGCCCAGCAAGCCGAGGTGCTCTATATCTCCAGTCATGAGATGCCGCATTATCCGGGCACCGGTCTCCCCAGCGAAACCGGCGTCGGCAATATCGTGAATATCCCGCTGATCGCGGGCACCGAGGGCACCGAATTTCGCCACAAGATCAGCACGATCGCCCTGCCCGCACTGCGCAAATTCAAACCTGAGCTGCTGCTGATTTCGGCCGGTTTCGACGCGCACCGAGACGACCCGCTCGCCGACATTGAATTGGTCGAAGACGATTATCGCTGGATTACCGAAGAATTAACCGGCATCGCCGCCGAATTTTGCGAAAGGCGCATTGTATCGGCACTGGAAGGCGGCTACAACCTGGAAGCCCTGGCGCGAAGCGTGGCCGCGCATGTTGGTGCCTTGCTGCGAGCTTGAAAACCGCTTGGGATTTATTCACAATAGCTTCCCGAATGATGATGAAATTCCACATCACTCAACAAGCCTCATCCTACGCTATCAATCAACCCGCCAATGACGCCATTTCCCTCCGAGCCTAGGCGCTACCGGTTCAAAGTCGTTGGCGCATCGCTGCTTCTTGCGGTCGCAGGAATCTACGCGGTTTTTCTGGCTTTTGCGCAGAACTCCGCCGAGCCCCTGACTATTGGACTGCTCCTGTTTGCACTTGCCGCATCGTTGCTATCAGGCTACGTGCCCGTCCTTTACACGAAAATGGCAGCTCATTCTGTCAAGCGCATTCCGCTGATTTTTCCAAGTTGGAACGTCAACCCCTGATTGGGAAATCCGTTGCTGTCAGCCTGCATATTGACCCTTCCAACTCACGCCTGCTGGCCGTCTCCACTGCGCAGGGCATGCTGTGGTGCATGCCTCCCGGACAAAGTCACCCTTATCAAAATGCGGGTAACCCATCAAGCAACCGGCAGCGTACTATCAGCGCCTTGCCATGGTTTAGAATCGCCGTAAGCAAAGCCGATCAGATTTTCTTCACAAATTCAGACTTCAGCTTCATCGCGCCGATGCCGTCGATTTTGCAGTCGATATCATGATCGCCTTCAACCAGACGAATGTTTTTGACCTTGGTGCCTACCTTCACAACCAGGGACGAACCTTTGACTTTAAGATCCTTGATCACGGTAACAGTGTCGCCATCCTGCAACACATTGCCGTTTGCATCCTTGATCACGCGAACCTCGCCGCTATCTTCAACCGTTGCATCGATTGACCATTCATGCGCGCATTCGGGGCAAATGAAGATGCCATTGTCCTCGTAGGTGAATGCGGAGCCGCATGCCGGGCATGGGGGAAGATTACTCATTGCTTTTTCCTTGATGGTGATTTATCAGAGCCTTGGCAGCCAAGGCAATTGGTCGCATATCATGCCAGATTCGGGCGTTTGCTGTCCAATGTCTAGACCATATAATAAGCGGCTCTTTTCCCCAATTTCTCACTTGCACTCGTTCTTCTTTGCCACATAAAAATCGATTAATCATACCCCCTGAATTAGCCCGGACACTCCTTGATTCGTGGGGTATTTTCAAACAAACTGTTGCAGCCTTCTCCATTCAAGTAACCGGATTATGCTAGAATCGGCCGGAATTTAATTACGATGCAGGAGCGCATGTTACCGCCAAACGAAACGACAGTCGGCTGGATCGAATCCGCGCATGGACCGGTGGTCGAGGTGCGCTGCCACTATTTGCCTCCAATCGGTCAGGCACTCGATGTAGTCGATGGCGCCGGGCGTTATGTACTGGTTGTCTTACAGCACATTAACCCCGAATTGGTCCGCGCAATCACACTGCATTCTGCTTCCGGCCTATATCGGGGCATGACGGTATTCGACCGCGGCGCGCCGCTGCATGTGCCTGTCGATCCGTCCTGCCTCGGGCGCATGCTGAACGTATTCGGCGAAGCGCTGGACGGCGGACCGCCCTTACCTGCAACAACCTATCGGAATATCCTTTCTCCGCCGCCGTTGCTCTCGGAAACCTTGCCGGCCAGCCGGATTCTGGAAACCGGCATCAAGGTGATCGACCTCTTATGCCCGTTCGTGCGCGGCGGCAAGACCGGCCTGTTCGGCGGCGCGGGCGTCGGCAAGACCGTGTTGATGATGGAGTTCATGCATGCGGTCAGTCTGTCGATGCAGGGTGTGTCGGTCTATGCCGGCGTCGGCGAACGGATGCGCGAAGGCCACGAACTCTGGAAGGAAATGGGAGACGCGGGCGTATTGGAGCGAGCTTTATTGGTCTACGGCCAAATGGACGAATCGCCCGGCGTACGCTTTTATGTCGGCTATACCGCGCTGGCCTACGCCGAATATCTCCGCGATACCCTGAAAGCGGAGGTGCTGTTTTTGATGGACAACATCTTCCGTTTCGTACAGGCCGGTAGCGAGATTTCAGGATTATTGGGACGCATGCCGGCCACGGTCGGCTATCAACCGACCCTTCTGACCGAAGTCGCTTCGCTCGAAGAACGCATCGTCTCGACCAAGTCCGGCTCGATCACTTCGGTGCAGGCGGTGTATGTGCCGGCCGACGACATGTCCGATCCAGCGGTCGCAACGATCCTCGGTCATTTGGACAGCGTGGTGATTCTGTCTCGCCAGCAAACTGCGAAGGGCATTTATCCGGCTATCGATCCGTTGCGTTCGGGCAGCCGGATGATGGATCACCGGATACTTGGCGACCGCCATTACCAGACTGCTCGCGCGGTGCGCGAGCATTTGTCGCGCTATCACGAACTCGAAGACATTATCGCGATGCTCGGCATCGAAGAGTTATCGAAGGAAGACCGCCGCATCGTCGAGCGCGCCCGGCGGCTGCAACGCTATCTAACGCAACCTTTCAACACCGTCGCCGATCATACCGGCATACCCGGCGTACGCGTTCCCCTCGAACAAACGATCCGCGACTGCGAGGCCTTCATCGACGGCAAATACGATCAGTTCAGCGAGGCCGACTGCTATATGAAAGGCGCGATGCCGGCATGAAAACATTCGGCCTGACCCTGATCGACACCGCCGAAATGACCCGATTTGAAGGGGTTCGTCAATTTATTGCGGCCGATGAGGGCGGCAGTTTCGGCATTCTAGCCGGCCATGCGCATACGGTCGCGCTGCTGCGTTACGGACTTGCGCGTTTCATCGATGACTGCGGCATTTGGCGTTATTTGGCAATGCCGGGCGGCGTCTTGCGTTTTGCCGATAATCAGTTAACGATCACCACGGTGCGTTATTTCCTCGGCGATGACCGGGAAGCGATTTGCGCCGACCTGGAAACGGCCATGCAGCAGACCGATTCGGAAGTGCACCGGGCGCGCGCCGCTCTGTCCGAAATCGAACATTCGCTGGTCAAACGGCTGGCCGAGTTAAGCAATCAACGCCGCGGGAGTTAAACGTTATGCCCTATCGGGATAAATTGATCAAACACACCCGGCGCGATATCGAACGCCTGAAAAACAGGGGATTCAGGCCCACGACCTGGATCGGCATTGTGCTGTACGGCGGCACGCTCGGCCTGTTGTTCGTCGTGCCGATCGTCGCCGGGGCTTATCTCGGCCGCTGGCTCGATACCCTGGCCTCCGGCTACTCGGTGCGCTGGACCGTCAGCCTGATCGTGCTCGGCATCACGGTTGGCGGCTACAACGTATTTCGCTTTTTGAGAGACCGGACATGAATCATTCGGAACTCGGCGCCGAGATCGTCTGGCGCATCGGCCCGCTCGGCATCAGCAGCACGGTCGTGACGACCTGGGGCATCATGCTGTTGTTTGCACTGTTGACTTTAATCGTCCGCCTGCGCTTGCGCGCCGAACCCGACCGACTACAAGCCGCGATCGAGGCGATTGTAATCGCGATCGAATCGGCGCTGAAGGAAGTATTGCCGCAGAACTCGGTGCGTCAGGTGCTGCCTTTCGTCGGCACGCTGTGGCTGTTTGTCCTGGTGGCGAATCTGGCAGGGCTGATTCCGGGCCAGCATGCGCCGACCCGCGACCTGTCCGCGACCGCGGCGCTGGCGGTGCTGGTTTTCGCGGCCAGCCACTGGTACGGCATTCGCGGCCGCGGCCTCAGGAGCCACTTGCGGCATTACACCGAACCGAGCGTGATTCTGCTGCCCTTCCACATCATCAGCGAAATCACCCGCACCCTGGCATTGGCGATCCGTCTGTTCGGCAACATGATGAGCCTCGAAATGGCGGCTTTGCTGGTACTGCTGATCGCCGGCTTCCTGGTGCCGGTGCCGCTGTTGATGCTGCATGTGATCGAGGCGGTCGTGCAAGCCTATATTTTCGGCATGCTGGCCCTGATCTATATTGCAGGCGCCCTGGAGCCCGGCGAATCCGACACGTCTTCACCCTCTTCAAAGGAAAAACCATGACTGATCTGCATTTCTTCAGCCTGCTCTCGACCGCCGTCGCCGGCATCGTCATTGCGCTCGGCACCATGCTGCCCGCGCTTGCGATGGGCCGCGCGATCGCCAGCGCGCTGGAAGCCCTGGCGCGCCAGCCCGAAGCCGAAAAAACGATTACCCGCACCCTGTTCATCGGATTGGCGATGATCGAATCGCTGGCGATTTACTGCCTGGTCATTGCGTTGATCATTTTGTTCCGCAATCCTTTACTCGAATATTTCCTGAAATAAACGGCAAGGATCGACGCCATGCAACTCGACTGGACGACATTCATCCTCGAAATCCTGAATTTCCTGGTATTGGTCTGGATACTGCAACGTTTTCTGTACCGGCCGGTTCTCGACCTGCTCGCCGCCCGCCAGCAAAAGATCCGCGAGGCCTCCGAACAAGCGCAAAAGCAACATGACGAAGCCGAAACGCTGCGCCTGCACTATGAATCGCGTCTGGCCGACTGGCACCAGGAATGCGAGCACAGCCGCCTCCAGTTGAATGAGCAATTGGCGCTCTTGAAGACTCAGGAAATGGCCAAGCTCAAACAGGCCTTGGCCGATGAGGAAGAAAAATTGCGCGTGCGCAACGAAACCTTGCTGGCCGCGCGCGAAGCCGAATTGCTGCGTTCGGCAGCCAACCAGGCTTACGGGGAGGCGGCGCGGATGCTGAACCGGCTCGCCTCGCCCGAACTAACGCAACGCATCGCCGCTGTGCTTCTGCAAGATTTGGCGGCGCTGCCGGAAAACGACCGCGCCCTGCTCTGCAAGGCCGCCGGCGCACTGAAAGAAAATGAAGCGGCCACGATCGTTTCCGCGCATTCTCTGGATTTGGCGACTCGCGCCGCGATCGAAACCGCATTGGTCACGGTCAGCGGCAAAATCTTGCCGGCGGCATTTTCGGAAGACCCCGAATTGATCGCAGGTCTGCGCGCGATTGTCGGCGAATGCGTGCTGCATGCGAATCTGGCCGATGAACTGGAATTTTTCAGACGGCAAGCCAATCATGTCCGATAGGCTCCCGCAAGATTACCGTTTCGGCCTCAGGCTCAGCGAACGCGGCCACGTCGCCGGCATCGGCGACGGCATCGCGCTGGTGCGCGGCCTGCCCTCGGCGCGGCTCGACGAATTGATCGGTTTCGATGACGGCAGTACGGGGCTAGTATTCCAACTCGGCAAGGAGATGCTTGGCGCGATCCTATTGTCGCAATCACAAGGCGTGACCGCCGGCATGCCGGTGCAGCACACCGGCCGCAAGCTCGAAATCGGCGTCGGCAAAGCCTTGCTCGGACGTGTCGTCGATCCGCTAGGCAATGCGCTGGATGGCCTGCCCGAACCGGATTGTAGCCAGTACAACTCACTCGAAGCTTCTGCGCCGCCGATTATCGAACGCGACTTCGTGAAGGAGCCGTTATATACCGGCAACAAGATCGTCGATGCGCTGGTGCCGATCGGCAAGGGCCAACGCCAGTTGATCATTGGCGACGACGGCATCGGCAAAAGCACGCTCGCGCTCGACGCGGTGATCAATCAGCAAGGCCGTGGCGTGTACTGCGTCGTCGTGATGATCGGCCAGACGCGAACATCGGTCGCCGGCACGATCGAAACCCTGCGCGCGGCCGGCGCCCTCGACTATACCGTCGTAGTAGTCGCTGAAGCGAATGCGCTGCCCGGTTTCCGCTATCTGGCCCCGTTCGCCGGCTGCGCAATCGCCGAACACTGGATGCGCCTGGGCCGCGATACGCTGGTCGTCTACGACGATCTGACCCGCCATGCGCAATCGTATCGCGAGCTGTCGCTGCTGCTGCAACGTCCGCCCGGCCGCGAGGCCTATCCCGGTGATATTTTTTACCTGCATTCGCGCCTGCTCGAACGCTCGACCGTCCTGAGCCTGTCATCCGGCGGCGGCAGCATGACCGCGCTGCCGATCATCGAAACCCGGCAAGGAGAACTGTCCGCCTATATCCCGACCAATCTGATTTCGATCACCGACGGCCAGATTTATTTTGAAAGCAAATTGTTTGCGGCCGGCATGTTGCCGGCGATCGACATCGGCCGTTCGGTATCACGGATCGGCGGCAAGGCGCAACATGCCGCAATCAAAGAGGCATCCGCGCGTATCCGTCTCGACTTTTTGCAGTTTCTGGAACTCGAACTGTTTGCCCGCTTTGGCGCCCGGCTCGACGCCGCCGTTGAAGAAAAACTGCAACGCGGCCGCCTGCTACGAGAGATACTGAAACAGGACCGGCTCGAACCGCTATCCGAACAGGCGCATCTGGCCTGGCTACTGGCGTATGGCGAAGGCTTGCTGAATGGCATTCCGCCCGAACAGGCCTGCGCACGTTTGCATCGACTCTTCGAACAACTGACGGATTCCGGCCTGAAACTGGAAACCCCTAAACCGCAGTGGCTGGGCATGTTGAAATCTTGGTTGAGCGAAACGCATGAGCCAGCGGCGTGAAATAGAAACCCGCCTGGCCTTGTATGAAGATTTGTCGGGCATCCTCGGCGCGATGCGCAGTTTTGCACTGGCCGAATTGCGCAAGGTCGGCAAACGCGAGGCAACTCAACAGCAACTCGTGCAAAATCTGGCCGCAGCGCTAAACGACGTCGCGTTCGCCCTGCCTCCAGCCGAGAAACCGGATGCCGACATCTGGCTGCTGTTCGGCTCGGTGCGGGGATTTTGCGGTAGTTTCAACGAGGATGTACTGCGTTTCTGGCAAGAACAAACGGATGAACAACGACCCGTAATCCTGATCGGCGAGCGTCTGCACGATTTGCTCCCGGAAAACGACTTGACCTTCCGCGTGCCGGGCGCGAATGGAGGGCTCGACGCTTCCGCGACGATCGAGCGGATTCTGCCGGCCATTGCCGATTTGCGGCAAAAATACCGGGGCGCGCCAGGGTTGATCGCCTGCTTTCGCGATGAGCGCGGCGCGCGCAGCCAGCGTCTATTGCCGCAAGCCGACGAACGCCCCGCCGTTTCCGGCTACCCTCCTTATGTTTTCGCATCGCCCGCGGAAACCGCCGCCGGTATCGCCGAACATTACTTATTCCACCAGATGGTGGCGCTTTTATTGCGCTCGGTCCGGGTTGAAAATCACATGCGGCTGATGCAAATGGAGAATGCCATCAGCCATCTCGAAGAAGGCGGCAGCGAATTGATGCGGCAGCGTAACCGCCTAAGGCAGGAGGAAATCGTAGAAGAGATTGAATTGATGACGAGCGGCAAACCGACAGCCCTATGACCGGTCGATCCAGCCCCATGGCGAATCTACCTCAAGGGAGGTCAAGGGACAAAAGAACGGTTGCCAACAATCGCAACGCATATGACGAATGTCCCGATCGCTACAAAAGATGCCGGCATCGCGACAAAGTGAGCGAATCACTGTTACTCCCTGACCGGCCGTTTTTCGAGTTTACGTTGCAGCGTGCGCCGGTGCATGTTTAAAGCTCTGGCGGCGGCCGAAATATTGCCGTCGTGCTGCATCAGGATTTTTTGCAAATGCTCCCATTCCAGGCGCTTGACCGACAAGGGGCTTTCGCTGATCGACACGGTCGCGTCGCCTTCGTTCTTATGCAGCGCAGCCAAAATTTCGTCGGCGTTGGCCGGCTTGGTCAGATAGTGTATTGCGCCCAGCTTGATCGCTTCGACCGCAGTCGCGATACTCGCGAAGCCGGTCAGCATCACGCAAGCGGTATTCGCGTCCAGTGAAATCAGTTTCTTTACCAGTTCCAGGCCCGATTCATGGCCGATGCGCAAGTCGATCACCGCATATTCGGGCAGATTCTGTTCGGCAAGCTCGATGCCGCTCTGCACATCGTTGGCGACCAGCACTTCATAATTCCGTTTTTCGAGCGCGGATTTGAGCACCCGGCAATAGGTTTCATCGTCGTCGACCAGCAATAATCTCGGTTTATCGCTCGCTCGGTTATCCATTGATGGAATTCTCCTCTTCGTTCACTTCGGCATGCAACAGCGGCAGCGTGATCTCGACGCAGGCGCCGTGCGGCTCCGCATTATAAAGCCGGATCGTGCCGCCAAGCCGGTAAATAGTTGAATATGTCAGAAACAGGCCGACCCCCAAGCCGTGCTTTTTACTTATCAACGGCTTTCTCCCTGCGCTCTCGAGCATTTCCGGCGGAAAACCGGGGCCATAATCGCGAATCTTGATATGCATGAGCCGCAAATCCCAGAAAGCGTGAAATTCAATGCCTTTGCGATTATCGCCGGACGCGTCGGCCGCATTGTTCAAGATATTGATCAAGGCATGCGTCAGCGTGCGTTCGGCGATAATTTCGGCTTCATCGACATTGTCCGGATCGATGAAAAAATTCAGTTTGACCGTGGATTTCTGGGTGCGCCAGAGATTGATCACATCATCGATATAGGCGGTCACGCGCATGATGCGTCCGGATTCGGCGCGAATTTCGCCAGCCGAAGCAGACATCACCGATAACGCTTTTTTGCAGCGGTCAAGCTGTTCCTGCATGATGTCGATTTGTTCATGAAGATCGGGAAAGCGGTGCAGCGGATATTCCTGCCGTAATTCATGCGCGACAATCGCGATCGTGCCCAAGGGCGTGCCCATGTCGTGCGCCGCGCTCGCGGCCAGTGTGCCGAGCGCAACCACGCGTTCGTCACGGAGCGCATTTTCGCGCGCGATCGCCAGACTGCGTTCCTGAATTTTCAATGTTTTCGCCAATTCGACCACGAAAAACGCGACCAGTCCGGCGCTGAACACAAAACCGAACCACATGCCGAACATATGCAGGTCGTAATAGTGCCGGTCGCCAGCCGCATAAGCATTCAACAGCATCGAGTAATGCGCCATATCCGGATGCAGCTGCGCTGGATCGGGCATGTGCGGCTCGATCGAGGGCAAAGGGATGTTGTAGGCAATCAAAATCGTGTACATCGAGGTGGTCAACACGACCATGTACCAGGCATAAGATTGCGGCAGCATGATCGCGGTTACAATCAGCGGCAGCAGGAACACCCAGATGATCGGATTCGAAGCGCCGCCTGTCAGATACATGAACGCGGCAATCCCGAGCACATCGGTCGTCAATTGCGAGAAAATTTCGAGCTCCGATACCGGGTCCTCGGTCTGCAAACGCATCGACGTGTACATATTGACGGAGATGATCGACACGACCACCAGCCACAATTGCTCTTCGGGCAACTTGATATTCAACCCATAGACCGAGATGATCACCAACAGCGAAGCCGCCAGAATCAGCATATTTCTGAGGATAAACAGCCATTTCAGATTTTGTCTGGCGTTGAATTCCGACTTGGGGGTAACGTTTGTGAGCATTTTCCAAAATAACCGAAAAAATTGACCAATCTGTGTCTCTAGCGTTATTGTCGCCGATTTAGCAGACATTGCGAACTGCGACAGCATGTCGCACTACCCTTTCAAATGCCATCGCAATGATTGTATTTACTTTTTGCAGCGTTTAGCGAGCAGGTTGACTGAAAGTTACGCTTAAATCTGCCTAAATTTTTTGAGGCGGTTTACCAACCGCCTTTTTTTATAATCGTACCCGACAAGGCCAGAAATGCCTTCTGGAAATGTCGCTGTCGCTTTTTTGATAATCGTTGCACGGGTGCGACAATTTGCCACATTTTAAATTGACTTTGCTGTTGCTATTATTAATCTAACTTTTGAGATTCTTCGGAATCTGTGAGCTGAAAGTTGCGTTGAAATCTTCCTAATAGTTCTGAGGCGGTTACCCAACCGCCTTTTTTTTGCCTTCCGATTTTACGCCTAAGCATTCAAATTCATGCGCAACATTTTGTCCCCTTTTTGCAACCATTGTTGCCATGCGACAATTTGCCACATTTTAACTTGCGTCCGCTGTTGTTATTATTAACCTAACTTTTGAGGTTCTTCGGAGCCTGTGAGCTGAAAGTTGCGTTGAAATCTTCCTAATAGTTCTCAGGCGGTTACCCAACCGCCTTTTTTTTGCCCGCTCATTTGTCGGCGTAGCACACGCCTAAGCCGCCGAGCCCGCAATAGCCGCCGGGATTCTTGGCAAGGTATTGCTGGTGATAATCCTCGGCATAATAAAACTCGCCGGCCGGCAAAATAATCTCGGTCGTAATCGCGCCAAATCCCGCCCTCATCAATTGCTCCTGAAAAGCCAGCCTTGACGCGATGGCCTGATCATATTGTTGCTGGTCATAGGTATAAATCCCGGAGCGGTATTGCGTGCCTATATCGTTGCCCTGGCGCATGCCTTGCGTCGGATTGTGCGCTTCCCAGAACAGCTTCAGCAGTTCGCCGTACGGTGTCAACTCGGGATCGTAAACCACCCTGACCACTTCACTGTGTCCGGTCATGCCGGAACAGACCTGTTCATATGTCGGATTAATCGTAACACCGCCGCTATAGCCGACCGCGGTGCTGAAAACGTGGGGATGATTCCAAAAACGGCGCTCGGCGCCCCAAAAGCAGCCGAGACCGAACATCGCCAGTTGCAGATGTTCGGGAAACGGCGGCAAAATTGGATTGCCGTTCACAAAATGACGATTGGTCACGCGCATCGGTTCGGGATTGCCGGGCAGCGCGTCCAGAGGGTCTGGAAGCGACAGCTTTTTCGAGGAAAAAATCATGGCCGAAACCATTAAAATGAACAGGACGCTAGGTTACATCGATTGCAAGGTATAATAAAGTGTTTACTTTTCCGGAAAGACAGGATGGAAGAAGATAGTTTACGCCGTTTTATTTTCGAAGAATTCGGTGTGCGCGGCGAATGGGTCAAATTGACGGACAGTTGGCAATCCGCCAGGCAGAATCAGCACGGCAATATGACCGTGCTAGAGAATTTGGGGCAGGCGCTGGCGGCGGCGGCGCTGTTGTCCGCCACGATCAAGTTCAACGGCTCGATCATCATGCAGGCGCAGGGCGACGGCGCATTCAGAACCCTGGTCGCGCAGTCGACGCACGACCGAAAAATCAGAGGCCAAGTGCGTTGTGCCGGCGAAGTCGAGCAGGGCCCGCTCGAAGCCATGTTCGGACAAGGTCGATTGGTACTGACGATCAGGCCGGATAACTCCGACCCCTACCAAGGCATCGTACCGCTGAAGGGCGACAACCTGGCCGCCGCCTTGCAGACTTACTTCATCCAGTCAGAACAACTGGATACCCGTTTGTGGCTGTTCGCGAATGATAAGGTTGCGGCGGGGCTCTTGCTGCAGGAATTGCCGACGCACAAGGATTTCAAGTTCGCCTGGGAACGGATCGTGACGCTGGCCGATACCCTGACAAAAACCGAGTTACTGAATCTCGACTGCGAGGCGCTTCTCCACCGGCTATTTCATGAAGAAAAAGTCCGGCTCTTCGATACCGAGCCGGTGCAATTCGAGTGCGCCTGCTCCACGCAGAAAATCGAATACGCCCTGCGTTCGCTCGGCGAGCAGGAGCTTGAGCATATTCTGGAAGAAAAAGGTGCTGTCGAAGTCGGCTGCGAATTTTGTAACAAGCAATACCGCTTCGATCGGATCGATGTGCAAAAACTGCTGACCGGCGATTTATCGCCTTATCAGGCGGATACTCGGCATTGACGGCTCGCTCAATCCAGGCGAACCACGCGAAATCCCTGACGTTTCAACAGCTCGACCAGACCGTCGGCGCCCAATAAGTGCAGGCTGCCGACCACGACCAAGGCGCTGCCCGTACTGTTTTCGCGCAGAAACGCGGAAATTTGCGGCAGCCAGGCGCGGTTTCTATCGCTATTCAGACGCCGGTAAAATCCGGGTATGTCATTGATTCCATCCTGACGCAGCAACCGCAGCAAGCCTTCTGCGTCGCCGTTGCGCCAACGCATATGCAATTGATGCAGCTGCGCGGGGTCCTGCATGTCTTTTAGGCTCTGGTTCAAGAACAACTCCTGATCCTGTTGATCCATTTCATCAAAAACCTTAAGCTGTTGACTCAAGGTTTCAAGTCCCGCCGTTTGCTTGCGGGCGATAGCCGCCATTTCCATATAATGCTTGTCCAATCCCAAATCCGGCAGAAAACCGGCCTTGGTGACTTCAAAATTTGCGATTGTCAACGCCGCCAGCCACGGTTTCATGGCCTGGAACGTCTCGATCGGCAACCGGTTGGTCCGGCAATAGTCTTGCAACCGCTTCCAAGTGCCGGCTTTCAGGCTTTGCTTGAGCGTTCCGCCGCCGGAGATAAAGCCTGTCTGCATTACCGCTTGAACCCGCCCGGAATTGTTCAACTCTTCCGGAGCAACTTCAAAAAACACTTTGCCGGCATCATCGAACACCTGGTTGGCAACCGCCGCCGGCGGATAATCCTCGGCCTTCAGCATGTGAAACGAGCCCAGCAAATAAACGCTATTGTTCTCGTCGCTGATTTGCCAGAGCAAGGGCTTCGGCGGTTCAGCCGAAGCCCTTGCCCAACACAGCGTCAGCAGCAGCAAACTCAACCATCGTACGCTCATCAATGCCCCGGCCCCATTTCAAAAATGATCAATTCGGCGGGCTCGCCGCCGATATTCTCGACGGTCATCGATTGGCCGGTTTCCCAAAAAACCTCACCCTCCGAATAAATGCCGGTCTTGTCGCCTTCGACCACTTGCAGCGTGCCCTTGACCACATAGCGCGGCCCCGGGCCTTCATGCGTATGGCGTGGGGTTTTGACGCCTTGCGGAAAGTCAACCCGAATCACTTTGCCGTTCACGTTCGGGCCAGGCAGTGTCGCCTGTTGCTGCAACAACACCGTTCTCTTGATTTCAGACGCTTCTCTTGCGAACGCGGAATGACTCTGCGCAACGAACAATACTGACGACAGCATTGCCGCTTTTTTGAAAACAGGGGGGATCGACATAGATTTTTCCTCTTGTGAATGAAATAGAAAATTTTGAGATAACCATTTTTTTAACCTGGCTGGCCAAAAAAATTCGCATTGCCGCGTTAGCGATTAGGCGGCACACTTCGAAGCATCACGGCTTCGATTGTCGGAACGCTAACGCGTTCCCTGCTCTACGCGCCGATTATTCCCGCGGAATCGCCGGTCAAGACAACCTGACGCGCGGATCGACCAGTGTATACGAAATATCGGTCAGCAACAGTCCGAGTACATACAGGATCGATCCAAGAAATACCATTGCGCGAACCATCGCGAAGTCCTGGCTGTTGATCGCATCGATCGTGTAGCTGCCGAGACCCGGGATGCTGAAAAACGATTCCATGATCAGGCTGCCCATGAACAACAGCGGCAACACGACGACCACGCCGGTCAGAATCGGGATCATCGCATTCGGCAGCACATGGCGGAACAACGTCTGGGTTTCGGTAAGGCCCTTCGCGCGCGCGGTGCGCACATAATCCTTGCCGACTTCTTCCAGAAATAAGGTCCGATACCAGCGCACACCGGAACCGATGCCAGAAAACACGCCGATCACGACCGGCAGGATCAAAAACTTGAGTGCGCCGAAACCTTCGTCGTAACCGGAAATCGGCACCAGTTTTAGCAGTTTGCCGATCACGAACTGGCCGCCGATGATGTAGAACAGTGACGAAATCGACATCAGGACCACGCACAACACCAGCCCGCCGAACTCCAGATAACTGCCGCGAAACAGCACCATCAGCAAGGCAAAACCGATATTGGTCAGCAAACCGACCACCAGGCTCGGCATCGCCAACGCCAGGCTCGGCCACATTCGCTGTTGAATATCCGCGCCGATATTGCGGCCGCTGTCAGAGACGCCGAAACGGAACAAAAACAGGCCGACCGATTTTTGATAAAAAATCGTCTCGGTGATTTTGGCCCCGCCCTGCGCTTGCTCGTTCCAGAGTAACGGCCGATCATAGCCATGCTGATGCTTCCAGTTCGCGATCGCCTCCGGAGTAACATGCTTTTGACCAAGCTGCATCCGGGCCATGTCGTTAGGGCTGTTCACGATGAAAAACAGCACGAAGGTCAGTATGTTGATTCCGACCAGGATAGGAAATGCATAGAGCAGGCGGCGGATAATATAGTAAATCATCGTAATACCTCCGTTTGATTGGCCAGTGCCGCAGGCAGGGAGCGTTTGGCGCGGCGGCGATAGGCTTGGACCGCGGGCGCGAACAACAGGGCGACCAACACCCCGGCGGCGGCCAGCGGCCAGAACACCGGACGGTTCCATCGCTTGCGGAGTTCGGCTCGCTGGACCGGATCGATACGTACATATTTGAGCCGGTTGTTCGCCATCAGATTCGGTTTCAGGTTGCTCGCCCAGCTATGGTAGAGTGAAAATGTCTTGGGATGAAAACCGAATACCCAGGGCGCATCGCGGCGTATGATCGCCTGCATTTGCCGGATGATTTGCAGGCGCTGTTCGCCGTTCTCCATGTTGCGCATTTGTTCGAACAAGCGGTCGAATTCGGGATTCTGGTAATTGCCCGAGTTCTCGCCGCTGTGTTTGACCTTGCCATTGAAGCCGTACAATAACGCAAAGAAATTTTCCGGATCGGGATAATCGGCGTTCCAGCCCCAGACATAAATTTGCGCATTGCCGGCGCTCATCTTTTGCTGAAAACGGTTGTAATCGGTCGCGCGGATCACCAGTTGAATGCCGAGCTTTTGAAACTGCTTGCGATACCAGCTCATCAGCGGCTTGTCATCGACGCTGGTCGCTGTCGTGTCGAAATACAAAATCATGGGCTCTTTCGTTTTCGGGTCGACGCCGTTCGGATAGCCGGCCTCGGCGATCAATTTGCGGGCTGTCTCTATCGATTTACGCCGAGGCTTGCCGTCCACCCAATCATAAACGTAAGAATTGATGCCGGCCTCGCCCGGCTCGTTGCCGAAAATGCCCGGAGGAATTGCGCCCTGCGCGGGCACGCCGCGTTCATTCCGGAAGATCGCAATGAATTCCTCGTAGTCGATCGCGATCGCAATCGCCTGGCGCAGTTTCCGGGTTTGGTCGCTATCGCCGCCAACTGTTGCATCGAGCATGTTAAAGCCCATATAGAAGATCGAGGTTTCGACCGAGGTATAAAGGCGGATGCCCTTCTCTTTCAGGCTGTCGGTCAAGGTCACGCCGCCGCCGGTAAACTGTATCGCCTGATCGAAACTGTCGGACGCGATGCCCGAGGAATCATAATAACCCTGCAAAAATTTGCTCCAGTTCGGTATCGTTTCCTTTTCGAGCGTCACGACGACTTTATCGATGAACGGCAACGGCTTACCGGCATCCGCCAGCAAACCTTTCTCGGCGTCGCCGGACTCGCCTTCAGAAGGATAGGCCTCGAAATGGAAATTCGGATTCTTGACCAGCATCATGCGCCGGTTCGGATTGTTTTCGGCCAGGAAATAAGGCCCAGTGCCGACCGGATACCAGTCTAGCGTAATGTTTTTGTCGCTGAAACCCGGCTGGTCGTAAAACGCATCGGCCTCCCAGGGCATCGGCGCGAAAAAAGGCATCGCCAACCAATAGCTGAACTGCGGATATTTACCTTTGATTCGAATCCGATAATGATATCGATCGAGCGCCTCGACGCCGGCTATCGGCAGCGTTTTGAGCACTGCCTTGGACTTGTCGGCGCTTATTTTGGCGAAATCGTCAAACCCCACGATATAGTTTTTCATCATTTCCGCGATCGGCGACTGTGTCTTCGGATAGGCAAGACGCTTGATCTGATAAACATAATCCTCGGCGGTCAACTCGCGCGTGCCGGTCTCGGCAAAATCGTTCAATGTCGCTAAAGCATCGACGGCATTTTTATCGAGATGATGGTAACGGTATCGCCCTTCTTTATCCTGAGCAAAGGCCGGATGAGGCTGAAAACGGATGCCGGGTTTGATTTCGAGCAGATAATCGCTGTAGGCGATGTCTTGCGGATCGGCATCCGCTCCGAGCTTATGGCCCTGCCGATCGTAATAGCGAATGTCGGGCAGACGCGCCGCGGCCAACGGCGTCAGTTGATAAGGCCGTTTCAGATAATGGTATTGCAGCGGCGGCTCGTAAATCTGCGCGATGAACGCATATTCGTTCTCGCTGTAGGCGACCGCCGGGTCCAAATGCTTGGGGCGCTCCGCGAACGACATATACAGCACCGCCTGCTTGTCATCCTGCTTCGGATAAGGATCGTTCCAGGGCGAATCGCTGCACGCAACCAGCAGAGCCGCCAGACAAAACAGAGCGGAAGGAAAAATATCGGCGCGGCAAAACTTGATTGACAAAAGACTGGACATCGCTGAATGGGTCGTGGATACTTTGCGGCTTATTTTATCGTGTTTGCGCATCAAAACCTGACTTTTCTATCGTCAAGGCAGCAAGCAAACACAAAGTATATCCACAAAAACAACGGGAGATCAGAATGGGTTTCATGCAAGGCAAACGTGTCTTGATTGTCGGTCTGGCGAGCAATCGTTCGATTGCCTGGGGCATCGCCAAGGCAATGCATCGGGAAGGCGCCGAGCTGGCGTTTACGTTTCAAAACGACAAGCTGCAAAGCCGGGTCGAGGAAATGGCCGCCGAATGCGGCTCCAGCATCACCGTGGAATGCGATGTCAGCTCCGACGAGCACATCGACAATGTATTTAAAGTACTGGGCCAGCATTGGGACGGGCTCGATGCGATCGTGCATTCGGTCGCTTATGCACCGCGCGATGCATTGGATGGCGATTATGTGAACGCGACAACGCGGGAAAATTTCCGCATCGCGCATGACATCAGCTCGTACAGCTTCACCGCGCTGGCCAAGGCCGGCAGAAGCCTGATGGCTGGCCGCAACGGTTCGCTGCTGACCTTGACCTACCTCGGCGCCGAACGCGCGATTCCGAATTACAACGTGATGGGCGTCGCGAAAGCCAGCCTCGAAGCGAATGTACGCTATATGGCGGTGGCCCTGGGTGCCGAAGGCACGCGCGTGAACGCGATTTCGGCCGGTCCGATCAGAACCTTGGCCGCTTCCGGCATCAACAACTTCAAGGCGATGCTGAGCAAGGCGGCGGATACCGCGCCGTTGAAAAGGAATGTCTCGATCGAAGAAGTCGGCAATGTCGCGGCCTTCATGTGTTCAGACCTTGCCTCGGGCATCACCGGCGAAGTCACTTATGTCGATTGTGGCTACAACATCGCGGGATTGGCGGCATCTTGAGTCTTAGAGGGTACGCATTGCATACCCTCTAGGCGCTCAATTGCAATAAAAAAGGGAGCCGAAGCTCCCTTTTTTATTTACTGCGTTTTGGCCTCGTCAGCCGATTTGTTGATCTCGATATCGGCATCCGTTTCGAGCGTTTGCAGCATCGCATTGAACTCGGCTTGCCCGAAAGCTTTGGCGATATTCTTGGTCGCCAGATCCATTTTTTTCTTGTCATCCTCGCTGATCACCCCCGGAGCGACCTTGCTCAGACTGACCACCGCCTGCGCGCCGTCCGGCAGTTCGGCCACCAGAATCGTCGGCTTGCCGCCCGCTGGTTTCGCGGCCTTGAATACCGCATCGCTGAGTGCGTCAGAAATCTCCGTTTTGCCGCGCGTATAACCGGTCATTTTTTTCACTTCGAGTTTCTCGTTCGCGGCCAAGTTCGCAAGCGTTTCACCGGCTCTCAACGCATCCTTCAGTTTTTGCGCTTTTTCAAGCGCCTGCTTCTTGGCTTTTTCGATTAGCAGTTGCGCGCTGATCCCGGCTTTCACGCTGTCCAGCGCTTCAATCGCGGCCGGCTTATAATCGAGTTTGCGGAGCACGACCACATGCTCGGCGCTGATTTCGACCGGTGTACTGTTATTGCCTTGCAACACTTCGTCGGAGAATGCCGCTTCGCGGATTTTCGGATTTGCCGCGATGCCGGTGCCGGCAGCCTTGGTAAAGAAAGCGGTCTTATTGACTGCCAGCCCCAGAGCTTTCGCGACCGCATCCAGGTTGTCCGGATTTTCATAACTCAACTCGGCCAGTTTTTCGCCGGAATCATAGAAAGCCGTTTCGGCCTGCGATTTTTGATAGGCCTTCGTCACCTCGGCCTTCACGCTCTCGAACGGTTTCGTTTCGCCCGACACCAGCTCGGTCACTTTGATCAGATGATAGCCGAACGAGGATTTGACCGGCTCCGACACTTCGCCCAGCTTGAGCTTGCCGACTGCCTCCTCGAACGATTTATCCATCGCGCCAGCATTGAAAAGCCCCAAATCGCCGCCGTTCTTCGCGGTCAGCTTGTCGTCCGACACTTCTGCGGCCAGCGCCGCGAAATCCCTGCTCGCCAGTTCGGCTTTGGCTTTTTGGGCCTTGGCGAGTGCGGTTTTGTCGTCGGTTTGCGCGTTGACCGCAAACAGAATATGGCTGATCTTCCGGCGCTCAGGCGTGCTGTACTGTTCCTTTTGCTCCGCATAATAAGCTTTCAGCTTGTCATCGGTCACTTCGACTTTTTGCGCGATCGCATCGAGCGACAGTTCGACATAACTGACCGAGATCTGCTCAGGCGTTTTGTATTGATCCTGATGCTGCTGATAGTAAGCATTGATCTCTTCGTTGGAAGGCTGTTCGGTCAATTTCGGCAATGCCACGGTCACATAATCGAAATCGCGCTGCTGATTCTGAATCTTGAAAAAGCTCTCGACGTCGTAGGATGTCGCGAAACTGGTATCGGTAACGCCCCCTTGCAGCTGCTGCATGATCAACGCATTCTTGATCCGCGCAACGAAGTCGTTCGAAGTCATTCTCTGCGAATTCAACAATGATTTATAACGATCTTCATTAAACTTGCCGTCGACCTTGAAATAATCGAGTTCCTTGATGAAGTCGCGCGCTTCCTGATCGGTCGCGACCAAACCCGTCGCATGCGCGTATTGCAGCAGGACTTCGTCCTTGATCAGTTTATCGAGCGCCTGCGCCTTTAGCGTGGCTTCGTCAATGCCCATCCCGCGCAATTGCTGGGCGTACTGCTCATAGGCACGGTTCACATCGTTCTGATAAAAATCTTTATCGCCAACAGAAGCGACCGGCGCAAGTTTCCCGGCGTCAAAATAGTTTTGAATACCCCATAACGCAAACGGAATACCGATCGCCAGCAAGATGACCCACGCGAACGCGCCTTGCGCCTTTTCTCTGATTGTCGTCAGCATATGCTCTGTCCTAAAGAAATCCTGTGATTGTAGGCAAAATCCGATAAAAAAAAAGCCCCGGACCGATTGGTACGGGGCTTTCTTATTTTGGCGGAGCGGACGGGGCTCGAACCCGCGACCCCCGGCGTGACAGGCCGGTATTCTAACCAACTGAACTACCGCTCCAAAGTCTGGTGGGTGCTGAGGGGTTCGAACCCCCGACCCTCGCCTTGTAAGGGCGATGCTCTCCCAGCTGAGCTAAGCACCCGACTTAAAGATCACTATTGTACAGCATCTTTTAAAGATTTGCCAACTTTAAATGCAGGCATTTTTGCAGCCTTGATCGTAATTTCTTCTCCAGTCTGCGGATTACGGCCCTTGCGCTCGGCTCTTTCCTTCACTGAAAAGGTTCCGAAACCGACCAAAGTGACCGAATCACCTGCTTTCAAGGAGTCTTCCACGGCTTTGATAAAACCGTCCAGAGCACGGCCGGCGTCAGCCTTGGTCAATTCAGCAGAATGTGCGATAGCGTCGATTAATTCCGATTTATTCATTATTCCCCCTTTAGGAAATTCTATATTTTTATATATGTTGATATTCGTTCAGCAATAGCCCGAGCCTATTTCTTGGGATCAATAACCACACAAGAAAGGCAACAGTTATATCAAGCGCTGTTGCCGACTGTCAAGCTCGGAGAGCGCAGAATGACTGCATCTCCGTGCATCCGTCACAAAAAGAAAGCCTTTCAATGCGCGGTCAATCCCTGATTTTTGATTTTGACCGGATCCAATTCGGCCTTCGCATTGTCATCGACTTCGTTTTTGGTCACCGGCGACGGCATATATTGCAGCGCAACCGCAAGCACCTCATCGATCCAGTGCACTGGCTTGATATCGAGATTCTGTTTGATGTTTTCCGGAATTTCCGCCAAATCCTTCGCATTGTCCACAGGAATCAACACGGTTGTAATGCCGCCCCGATGCGCGGCCAGCAATTTTTCCTTCAGCCCGCCGATCGGCAGCACTTCGCCACGCAACGTGATCTCGCCGGTCATCGCAACGTTCGCGCGCACCGGAATCTTGGTCAACGCGGAAATAATCGCTGTGCACATGCCGATACCCGCGCTCGGCCCGTCTTTCGGAGTCGCGCCTTCGGGTACGTGAATATGGATGTCGTTCTTTTGGAACACATCGCTGTCGATGCCGAGAACTTCCGCGCGGCTTCTGACCACGGTCATCGCCGCCTCGATCGATTCCTTCATCACCTCGCCGAGTTTGCCGGTCGAGGAATGCTTGCCCTTGCCCGGAATCACAGCTGTTTCGATCGTCAGCAATTCGCCGCCGACCTCGGTCCAGGCAAGCCCCGTAACCTGACCAACCTGATCCTGTTCCTCGGCCAAACCGAAATCGAAACGTCTGACGCCCAGATAGCTATCCAGGTTTTCCTGGGTAACCACCGTTTTCTGCTCGGCCGGCTGCAACAGCAGCGATTTGACGACCTTACGGCAAACCTTCGAAATATCGCGTTCCAAGCCCCGAACGCCCGCCTCGCGGGTGTAATAGCGGATCATGTCGCGCACGGCCGCTTCGGTAATCTCGATTTCCTGCGGTTTCAAACCGTTATTCTTGATCTGCTTCGGAATCAGATAACGCATCGCGATATTGATTTTTTCGTCTTCGGTATAACCGGCCAGACGAATCACCTCCATTCGGTCCAACAGCGCCGGCGGAATGTTCATCGTATTCGCAGTCGCGACAAACATCACATCGGACAGATCGAAATCGACTTCCAGATAATGATCAGAGAAAGTATGGTTCTGTTCGGGGTCCAGCACCTCCAGCAAGGCGGACGCCGGATCGCCGCGGAAATCGGCCGCCATTTTGTCGATTTCGTCGAGCAAGAACATCGGATTGCGCGTCTTCACCTTGGCCAGATTTTGCAGAATCTTGCCCGGCATCGAACCGATATAGGTGCGCCGGTGGCCGCGGATTTCGGCTTCGTCGCGCACGCCGCCCAACGCCATCCGCACATACTTACGGTTGGTTGCGCGCGCGATCGACTCGCCGAGCGAAGTCTTGCCGACGCCCGGCGGTCCGACCAGGCACAGGATCGGTCCTTTCAACTGTTTGACGCGCTGCTGCACGGCCAGGTATTCGAGAATCCGTTCCTTGACCTTTTCGAGACCGAAATGATCTTCTTCGAGCACCTGCTCGGCGATTTTCAGATCGTGGCGCACCTTGGTTTTCTGTTTCCACGGCACATTGACCATCCAGTCGATATAGTTACGAACGACAGTCGCTTCGGCCGACATCGGCGACATCAGCTTGAGCTTGTTGAGTTCGGCCAGCGCCTTGCTCTTGGCTTCCTTGGACATGCCGGCGTCTTCGATCCGGTTTTCGAGATCCTCGATTTCATTCGGCGCATTTTCAATTTCGCCGAGCTCCTTCTGAATCGCCTTCATTTGCTCGTTCAGATAATATTCGCGCTGGTTTTTCTCCATTTGCTGTTTCACGCGCACGCGAATGCGTTTTTCCATCTCGAGAAGATCGACCTCGCCTTCCATATAGGTCATCAAACTTTCAAGACGCTTGCCAGTATCCATCGTTTCGAGAATCGTCTGCTTCTCGTTCACTTTCAAGGCCATATGCGCCGCAATGGTATCGGCCAGACGGCTCAGGTCATCGATGCCGGCCAGCGCGTTCAGCACTTCGGGCGGAATTTTGTTGTTCAGCTTGACATATTGGTCGAACGAGCTGATTGCGGTGCGCTGTAAGACTTCCTGCTCCTGTTCGGACAAGGTCAACTGGTCTTCCAGCGTGGCGACCTGAGCCGAAAAATAGCTGCCGGTTTCGATATATTTCAAAACCTGACTGCGCTCGCTGCCTTCAACCAGCACCTTGACCGTGCCGTCGGGCAGTTTCAGCAATTGCAGAATGTTCGCCAGCGTGCCGATATGGTAAAGATCGTCGAATTCCGGCTCATCGACCTCGGCTTCGCGCTGCGCGACCAGCAAAATCTGTTTATTGTCCTTCATCGCGGCATCCAGCGCGTCGATCGAGCGCTCGCGGCCGACAAACAAAGGGATCACCATGTGGGGATAAACCACCACATCGCGCAACGGCAGGACCGGAACCAGCGACAGGGGTGGTTGTATGTCTAAATCTTTCTGTGTGTCCATTCAAGGAACCTTCAACACTGTTCTTGGAATAATGATTATGGGGATGCACACGAAAATAGCAAGCTTTCGAAAAAAATTAATAATAAGTCAAGAGGACGCTGAACCCGCCCGGAGAACGGACGATACTTTATTTGTCCGTTCAAATCGAAGATGAGTGCGGTGTTGTGAAAAAACCGTCAGGAGACGACTCAGTGAACGGTTTTAAAAAATTTGAATGGCTTTGTTGTTGCCGGGCCAAACGGGATGCGGCCCTTCGCCTTCGCAATACCAGGTCGCCACGCCGTTTTTGCAGCCGGTATAGGCAATACAGCCGGTTTCAGGAGCGTCCGCGCTGCCGGCGCGGTCGTTGCAGGCTGACCACCAGCCGATCGTTTGCTTGTCGAACCCCGGAAACAACTTGTCGTTTTTGCTGTGCATCACCATTACCGGCAAGGGTTTCGGGCAACTGCGGCCCCTGAAGTTCTCTCAGGTAATGCCCGCAGCGCTCGGCGCGATCGCGGTGGGGATATGCCGGACAAATCAGCCAAATCAGGACTTGAAGATAGATAGGACATGAGTGCTTCTCTATAAAGCTAGGCGGGCGCGTCTTGGCGGAATATCAGAGCCAAAGGCTTCAGGGCTTCCGCAAGGCCCTGTTCCAATCCGGCGACATCATACGGAACCAAATGAGCCACGATCGGTTCGGCTAATATCATAGCTTTTTCAAATGGATAATTGCATCGTTTGGCGCTATGCCCTGGCCTTTTTATGCTATTTGTAAAATAGCAACTTTCTACGAAATAATAGGTTCCGCCTATAGGTAAAGGAACGCTACGTGGAGACGCATTAAATCCGCTATTTCCTGGTCGTGTGCGATTCACGCGCGCCGCGCAGTTCTGCTTTATCTCCCAGCCTTCGCTGACACAGGCGAACAAAAAGCCTCCGACTCGGGCTGATGCGGACTATCGGCGCGCAACGCTTAGGCCCGCTGCTGGCGAGCTATCAGCATGCACATTCGCAGATCGAACTCGAATTGATCATCGATCAGGAAAGCATCTTGTTGCATTAACTCGAATCCGTTCTACTTGATCTTGTCATCTCCTCGCCCGCGCAATTGTTCAGTGAACCTTATCCCTCCGCGCTGCTCTATGAAGAAAAATATGCGGTCGTCTTCGCCCTCGGCATCGCGCTGATGCCGGAATACACGTTGCCGAAACACATCAAAGAGATAGAATGGCGTTACCTTGCCACCCCCGAAATCGGCCGCAAGGTGTATGCGATAGACAAAACGTATTTGTCCCAAAAACACCCATTGAATGCGTTGATCGCCAGACGACAAGACGGCCGTTGAGATAACCCCGCTTCCCCAGCGCATCCGGTGCGGGAACGCTCGTTTGATACGCGATGCCGCGACCCGAGACCGGCGTTACGAGAGGAGTCAAATCATGAACATTCGAGTTTTACTGCTTTTATCTGCTTCGTTGTTGAACGCCTGCTCGACGCTGCCGCCGGCGATCAAGGATCCGCCTGCGGTAGACATATCGTTTCCGCAAGCGAGCGTTGACATAGCGCGCTACAAAGGCGCACCGGTGCGTTGGGGCGGCGTGATCATCGACGTGCAGAACGAGAAGGACTACACCCGGCTGCAAGTGTTGTCCTATCCGCTGAACAGTTACGGACGGCCGAATCGGGAAAAACCTTATCAAGGACGCTTCTATCTCGACAGCCGCAAGTTTCTCGATCCGGCCGTGTACAAGAAGGATAAAGAGATCACCGCGGCCGGCGTCCTGACCGGCGACCAAGAACTGATGATCGGCAATAAGCTGCTGCGACTGCCGGTGCTGGAAACCACCACGCTCCATCTGTGGCCGGACTATGAACCCACACCCTATTATTACAATGGAGGATTCGGCCCCGGCGGTTTTTATCCCTACGGTTACTACGGCTATCCGTATTATTGGGGCGGTTACTACGGTTTTCCGCGTTATTAGTCATGGCACGGCGTGCGCCGCTTACCATCGCCGCGAGTCTTCCGGGACTGGTGTCGCCGCATCGGTTATGATAAATTCCCGACAGGGCCCAATCGCACTTCACCCGGAGGTTTCGATGAACAATCATGAAACGCATGATGTCGTCAGCTTTACCGCATTGAAGGACAGTACCGTCGAGGACTGGAAGATTCTCCGCGCACATTTCCAGCAACTCGCCACCGGCCTGCCCGACCGCATCCTGGATCATCTGAAGCTGCTGAACGGCGATTTCGGCGGCTTTCCGGTCGATCGGCTGCAACATTCGCTGCAAACCGCGACGCTCGCGCATCAGGCCGGCGAGGACGAAGAGTATGTCGTCTGCGCACTGCTGCACGACATCGGCGACACGCTCGGCTGCTATAATCATGCGGACATCGCCGCCGCGATACTGCAACCGTTCGTCTCCGAGGAAAACCACTGGATGATCCAGCATCACGGCATTTTCCAGGGTTATTATTTTTTTCACCACCTGGGCCTGGACCGGAATCTGCGCGAGCAGTTTCGAGGCCATCCCTGCTTTGAACGCACCGCCACGTTTTGCGAAAAGTATGACAATCCGGCGTTTGATCCGAATAGAAAACCGATGCGGCTGGATGAATTCGCCCCGATGGTCCACCGCGTTTTCTCAGCGCCCAAGAGATCCATTTATAGTGCATTAGTATAAAATCTAACGCGTTGGCAAGACTGGGGAGATGTCATTATCAGACTTTACAATTCGACCCGATCGGCGCTTTTTGTGACGCGAGTCCCTTTTGCGTGCGCCTTCATAGTGCCTACTTCAACGCATCCGGCTAAAGGATGCGTCGTTTAAAATTCATATTCGATTAAGTTTACCGGGTATAATAGCCGCTGACTTTCACTCTCGCCGCCATGTCGTTATCAAGCCGCTCATTATTGCCGTTGTTATTGGTCATACTGCAATTTTTTGCACCGTTGCTGCATGCGCATACCGGCGCGCAGCAAACGCATTTCGGCTTGCATGTTCCAGGGCTTGAGTCATTCGGCAGCACCTCCGCCGCCGCCATGTCAGTCCAACCCGAGCTGCATGTCTCGAATACCGGCGACTGTATCGTCGCGATCGATGACGGCATGCGGGAAAAACGCATCCAGTCGGAAGAACATTCTGCAAGCGACTGCCTGCCTGTTCTGACCTGGATTCTGAAAACGCCCGCGGCGTCAAACTCCAGCGCTGAATTTCCTCAGCCTCCACTCCTACTGTCGCGTCCGCGTTCACCCGCGCTGTCTCCGCGCGCCCCTCCAATCAGCTAACGATCTGCGGTCTTCCTAAAACGGAAGACAAAACCGTCAGACTTTTTAGTGAATCTTGCGTTTTTTCGCGCGGTTGCACATAGAGTTGTCTGTGTCATCCAGAGCGGCGCTGTCGCCGCATTAAGTATTATTATTATGACTGCATTGAATTTTCACCGCTGCGGCCGCGTCATCGCGGCGCTCTGCGCTTCGCTGCTGTCTTTTGCCGCACAGCCAGAAGACATCGACCGGCCACCGGAGTTATATCCGGATGTCAAACCGATCGTCGACCATCACGACCCGGTCGAAGCCGATGCCGCGTTGAATCTTGCCAAAGTTGTCGATATGACGATGGAAAAATTTCCCGACATCGTCTGGCTGGATGCGCAGGAAGCGGAAGCGGCGGCGATCTTGGAGCGCAGCAAAAGCTGGACTTCCGGCGCATCAAAAGCCGGACTGCGTTTCCAGGAAGCTACGAGCGGCACCCTACATTATGTAGACGCTGTCGTGGAGGTGCCGTTATGGAACTTCGGCCAGCGCGATGCAGAACGCAGTCTGGCCGACCGCGCCCAAGCAAGCGCAGGATCGCAATCCCAATCGACCAAGTTACGCGTGGCCGGTCTGGTTAGATCAGCGCTCTGGGATATGGCTTTGCAAAAAGTCCGCTATGATCAGGCTCAGGCAGAGGTTAGCAATTACGAACAGCTGTTTGCAAAGATTCAACGCCGCGTCGAATTGGGCGACCTGCCTCGCGCCGACGAATTGCTCGCGCAAACCGAATTGCTGCAAAAACGTGCCGCGCTGACACTGGTGGAAGCCGAACTGATGCATGCGCGGAAACGCTATACGAGCATCACGCAAACCACCAAAGTGCCCGTCGAGTTCAAAGAAAATCTGATCAGTCTCGATGAAATCGGGAAGAATCACCCAGCTCTGGCCGCGTTAAATGGCCAAATCGAACGAAAAAGAGCCGAGATTGAATCGCTGAAACTGATTGGTTCCGGTCAAACGAACCTGATAGTTGGCATCAACAGCGATAGGCCCAGCAACCATGATCCCCGCAGTAATAACACGGAAAGTTTCAATATCGCCGTAACGGTGCCTTTCGGCGGCAATGCGCACATCCAACCGCATATTGCTGCCGTCCAGGTGGAAACGGCCAAGTTGCAGTCCGAGTATCAACAACTCTATCGCAATCTCGAACTCGCGCATCACGAAGCGGAACACAACCTCGAAGTCAACAAGGAGGAATTGAAAATCGCCGAAGAAATGAAAAGAGTCGCCGAGGAACATATGGAAATGATGGAGATCAGCTTCTCGGTCGGCGAAATCAATCTGATGGACTTGTTAAGGGTCAAGGCAAGAACCCTGCAAGCCATCCTAAACGCGAAGGAGCGTTTGGTGATGCTTCAACGCGATATTGCACTTTATAATCAGGCTGTTGGAGTAATGCCATGAAAAAAATAATACTAAAACGCCGGATGATTGTTTTTATAAGCGCTTGCCTTGCGCCTTTCGTCATGTTGCATCCCTCTGCCGGTCTGGCGACTACCGCCAACGCTGAAATGCGCGTCACGATATCCACCGACCGCTTCAATAACTTAGGCGTGATTTTGGGTAAACTCGAGTCCGTCGCGCAAATTCCGATGCTGACCGCGCCAGCCAAAGTCATGGTGCCGTCGGCGCACGAATATCTGGTCAGCGCCTCGCAAGCGGGTTTAATTACCCAATTGAACGCCTCGATCGGCGACATGGTAAAGAAAGGCGCAGTGTTGGCGGAATTGAACAGCCCCGATTTGCTATCGATGCAGCGCCTGTATTTGAAAGCCGAAAACGAATTGCAGTTGGGATTGCTGTCTAACCAACGCGATAAAAAATTGTTTGAAGAAGGCGTGATCGCCGAGCGCCGCTGGCAGGAAACGCATAGTCAATACATCGCTTTCGCTTCCGAAGCCAACGAACACCGGCAGTTGCTTGAAATCGCCGGTATGACCGATGCGGAAATCAACCGTTTGAAAAGCACGCACCGGCTCAGCAGCAAACTGAATGTACTCTCCCCGATTTCGGGTACGGTGCTGGAACGAATGGGTGTCGCCGGATCGCGGGTGGATATGCTGGCGCCGTTATATCGCATCGCCGATCTGGACGTCCTTTGGCTCGAAATCAATATTCCTCAGGAACGCGCGGCCCAGGTCAAAATCGGCGACAATGTACAGCCCGAGAATACCGACCCTGCCGCCGAGAAAATTACCGCCAAAATCAGCCAACTGAGTCAGAACGTCAATCCGGAAAACCAGACTGTCACGGCTAGAGCGATCATTGACGGCAAACAATCGTCCATTCGTCCGGGACAGCGCATCACTATTCAGATCATGCAGGCCACCGCAACACCGGCCTTCAAAGTACCGAATGCGGCAATCGCGCAAAACGAGGGCAAATCGTATCTGTTTGTCCGCACGCAAGATGGCTTTCGGGTCACGCCGATTACGATTATCGGCAAACAGAATGAAGAATCGGTGATCAGCGGCGAATTGAGCGGAAACGAAGAGATCGCGATCAAAGGCGCGGTCGCACTGAAGGCGAACTGGCTTGGCCTCGGGAGCGGCGAATAATGGCCAGCCTGATTCAATTCGCACTAAGCCAGCGCATCCTGGTTCTATTATCGGTGCTGCTGCTCGCGGGCGCGGGTTACCATGCCTTCACGCATATTCCTATCGACGCCTTTCCCGAAGTCTCGCCGACGCAGGTCAAGGTGATCGTGAAGGCGCCGGGCATGACGCCCGAGGAAGTCGAGGCGCGCATCACCGCGCCGATCGAAATCGAACTGCTCGGCATCCCGCATCAGGTGATGCTGCGCTCGATCGCCAAATATGCGCTGACCGACATCACGGTCGATTTTACCGAAGGCACCGACATTTACTGGGCGCGCCAGCAGATCGCCGAACGCTTAAACGGACTCTGGGGCTCTCTGCCGTCGGGCGTCGAAGGGGGCATCGCGCCGATGACCACGCCGCTCGGCGAGATGTACATGTTTTCGATCGAAGGCGGCGATTTGAACTTGATGGAAAAGCGCGACCTGCTCGACTGGGTAATTCGCCCCGCACTCCGCACCGTGCCGGGAGTCGCGGACGTAAACTCGCTTGGCGGTATGGTCAGAAGCTTCGAAGTGATCCCGGACAACACCCGGATGACCGCACGCGGTATTTCGATCGACAAATTGACGCATGCGATCGAGGCGAATAACCGCAACGACGGCGCAGGGAGAATGGACGCCGGCGAGGAAGCCTTGATCGTGCGCGCCGAAGGCCGCATCAAAACGCTCGCCGATCTTAGCGGCATCGTGATCGATAACCTAAACGGCATTCCGGTCACGGTGGGCGATGTCGCCGACGTCAGAATCGGCGCTTTGACCCGCTACGGCGCGGTCAGTAAAAACGGCAAGGGCGAATCGGTCACCGGATTGGTACTGAGCCTGCGCGGCGCGAATGCCCGACAAACGATCTCAGGTATAGAAGACAAACTGGCCGAGATCCGTCCCGGCTTTCCGCCCGGCGTGGACGTGAAGGTATTTTATAATCGCGGCAATCTGGTCGACAAGGCCGTCGATACGGTGCTGCATGCGTTACTGGAAGCAATCGCGCTGGTCGTCATCCTGTTGATCGCGTTTTTGGGTAACCTCAGAGCGGCAGTCACCGTCGCCCTGGCCTTGCCGATGGCCGCGCTGTTCACGTTTATCTTGATGAATGCAATGGGTATGTCGGCAAACCTGATGAGCCTTGGCGGACTCGCGATCGCGATCGGCATGCTGGTCGATGCGGCGGTCGTGGTGGTCGAAAACATCATCACCCATCTCGCACACACCGAAAAAGCCCGGCGCTTGCCGCGTCTGCACGTGATCTACCGTGCCGCGCGCGAAGTCGCAGCGCCGGTGACCTCGGGCATCCTGATCATCATCATCGTGTTCCTGCCGCTGTTGACCTTGCAAGGGCTCGAAGGCAAATTGTTCACGCCGGTCGCATTGACCATCGTCTTCGCGCTGAGCGGCTCGCTGGTATTGTCATTATCGGCGATCCCGGTCGTCTCGTCATTCCTGCTCAAGCAGGTATCTCATGAAGAGCCGTGGCTGCCCCGGCAATTATTGAAACTATACCAACCCTTGCTGGCCTGGTGTCTCGATAATTACAAAAAGCTGTTCGGCGCGGCGGGCGGTTTATTGGTAGTGACCGTGATCGTCTTTACCCAGATCGGCAGCACTTTCATGCCGACGATGGACGAAGGCGACATCATCGTGCAGCTCGAAAAACTGCCATCGATTTCACTGGAACAATCGGTGGCTCTGGATGGGCAGGTACAGAAAAACTTGCTCAAACAAATTCCCGAGATCGGCACGATAGTCTCGCGCGTCGGCTCCGACGAACTCGGCCTGGACCCGATGGGCCTGAATGAAACCGACACATTCCTGGTGCTGAAGCCGAAAGCCGAATGGCGGATGCAAAGCAAGGACGAGCTGGTCGAGAAAATCCGCCAAGTGATGGCCGAAACGCCGGGCATCGCCTTCGGCTTTACCCAGCCGATCGAAATGCGCGTTTCCGAGATGCTGACCGGTACGCGCGGCGATGTGGCGGTCAAACTGTTCGGCAGCGACCTAACGGTACTCCGCGACAAGGCCGAGCAAATCGGCGATATCCTGCGCCATATCGACGGCTCATCCGATGTCTTCGTCAAACAAAACAGCGGCATGCAATTTCTGCAAGTGACCATTGACAAGGCGCGCGCGGGCCGTTTGGGCCTCGACAGCGATACGGTCGAAACGCTGCTGCGTTCGCAAATCGAAGGGCTGAAACTCGGTATTGTGCAGGAAGGCATCAAGCGCACGCCGTTGCTGCTGCGCGGCGCCAGCAATACCGCCACTTTCGACAACCTGCAGATCGCCCTGCCCGGCGGCGGCCATGTGCCGATCACCGGCATCGCCAAACTCGAAAAAGTCGAAGGCGTGGTCGCGATTGGCCGGGAAAAGGGCCAGCGCTTTACGGTCGTGCGCAGCAACGTGCAGAACCGCGACCTGGTCAGCTTCGTCGACGAAGCTCGGCAAAAGGTCAAGGAACAAGTCAAACTGCCGACCGGCTACACGGTCCAATTCGGCGGCCAGTTCGAAAACCAGCAGCGCGCGGCCGCGACCCTGTCGATCGTGGTTCCGGTGTCGTTGGGATTGATCTTCCTGCTGCTGTTTTCGACCTTCGGCTCGGTGCGCCAGGCCGTGTTGGTATTATCGAACATTCCGCTGGCGATGATCGGCGGCGTGTTCGGGCTGTGGATTTCCGGCGAATACCTGTCGGTGCCAGCCTCGGTCGGCTTCATCGCGCTGCTCGGCATCGCGGTGCTGAACGGCGTGGTGATGGTCAGCTATTTCAATCAGCTTCTGGACACCGGCATGGATCTCGCAAAGGTCGTCGTGATCGGCTCCGCCAGGCGTTTACGGCCAGTCCTGATGACCGCCAGCATCGCCGCGTTTGGCCTGATTCCGCTATTGTTCGCGACCGGCCCCGGCTCCGAAATCCAGCGCCCCTTGGCAATCGTCGTGATCGGCGGCCTCGTCTCGTCGACCTTTTTAACCCTCTTCCTGTTGCCGATCCTTTTCAAACTATTTGGCCGCACCCCGGAGCAAGCATGAGCGGAAAAGAATTTCTTGTCACCCTGAACGTGCCGACTAGCCTTGAAGAAGTGATCGTCGATTGTCTGTTGACCTTCGAATCCGAACACGGATTCAGCAGCTTCCCGGTATATGCTCACGACCACCGCAACGAAGGCCTATCGCTCGCCGAACAGGTCTCCGGCCGGCAGAAACGCCTGCGATTTCAGATGTATGTCGAGGAAGATGTTTTGACCGCTTTATTGGCGCGCCTGAGAGTGGAGTTTTCCGGCGCTGGGATTAGGTATTGGGTGCTGCCGGTAGTGGATAATGGCGTTATATGAGCAATGAGTTAATGTTCCTTATCAGGCTCCTGTTCAGTAGGCAATCCCCAGAAAATAAACGCTGATTACCGAGGATTTCACCCTCTGCGCAAGTTGTCGTGTTGTAAGTCCGGGTTGACAAAGAGGCGTTAAGCATTAATAGTCATACCAAGTCGCTTATTTTATTCATTGCATATAAATAAAGTATTGCATAAACCCGGCCGTGCAAGATTTCTGTTACATTGCCGATAATTTTAGGAGGGGAACATGAACAAAAGAGAAAACATCGATATTGAAATCAAACGCATGCAACAACAAATGCTGAATTATTTTCAAACGCATTGGAAGTTGTTTTTGGCGGAAGGCATTTTTTTTATCCTGCTTGGATTTTGTGCGGTCGTGATCCCTCAGTTCTTTACCGTGGCCATCGTTATCTTTTTGGGCTGGCTCCTTCTGTTTGGTGGCGCCGTTCACATCGGTCGAGCCCTACTATTTTCCGATATGCCCGGTTTTGGATCATGGCTATTCATGGGCATTTTGCAAGTTGTCGTGGGCTATTTGTTTATTGCTCAGCCAGCCAATGGCATCTTAACGTTAACGATGCTGATGGCGCTATTTTTTGGTTTTGAAGGCATTGCTAAAATTTCTTTGGCATTCATGATGCGTCCTTTGGCCAACTGGGGTTTAATTCTTTTCAGTGGCATGACGGCTTTGGTTTTTGCGCTGATCATCGCGATCAGTTGGTCTGAAACATCGCATTGGCTATTGGGTTTGTTCCTAGGGATTAATATGATTTTCCTGGGGGCGTCGCTGGTTAAAATCAGCCTGCATCACAAAGAAATTCATTAACTTCCGGAGCAATGAAGATGACTAAGACCTATCATGCCGACACCGACTTATTCGACTCCGTCACAATAGGCGCCTGGCAACTGGCTAACCGTATCGTGATGGCGCCGCTGACGCGGTGCCGGGTTAAGAACGATGGCATTCCCGGCGCTTTGCAAGCCACCTATTATGCGCAGCGCGCCAGCGCGGGTTTGATCATCAGCGAAGCCACCAATATCTCCCCGCAAGGGCGCGGTTATGCGTTCACGCCCGGTATCTTCAACGACGCACAAGTTGCCGGCTGGAAACAGGTCACCGATGCCGTGCATCAACAACACGGCAAAATCGTTTGTCAGCTTTGGCATGTCGGGCGTTTCTCGCACCCCTCCTTGCAACCCGACGGCGCATTGCCGGTCGCGCCTTCGGCAATTGCGCCGGAAGGCGAGACTTTTACCGAACAAGGCCTGCGCAAGGTACCCACGCCGCGAGCACTGGAAACCGGCGAAATGCCAGGCATCGTCGAGCAATATCGCCATGCCGCAGCATGCGCCAAACAAGCTGGTTTCGACGGGGTCGAAATACATGCCGCCAATTGCTATTTGCTCGATCAGTTCATCCGGGATTCCACTAACCGACGCACAGATCAATACGGCGGCAGCATCGAGAATCGGGCACGTCTGGTGCTGGAAGTCGTCGAAGCCGTGGTCGCGATCTGGGGCGATGGTAGTCGGGTCGGGATACGCTTGGCGCCGGTCACCCCGAACACTGGCAATACGCCGCTGGACAGCAACGTGATGGCCACTTACGGTTATTTGATAGAACAACTGAACCGCTTCAATCTGGCGTATTTACACTTCGTCGAAGGCGCGACCGGCATGTCGCGCGAAGTGCCGGAGGGTATCAGTCTTGAAAAATTGCGCGCACTGTTCCTGGGCCCTTACATGGCCAATAACGGCTACACGCTTGAGCTTGCGCTGGCCGCGCGTCGCAACGGCACAGCCGAACTGATCTGTTTTGGCCGTCCGTTTATCGCCAACCCGGACTTGGTGGAGAGACTGAAGAGCGGTGCCGCATTGACCGAAGCCCCGCGGGAAACCTGGTACGGAGGCGATGAACACGGCTACACCGATTGGCCGCTGCTTGATGCAAACGCCTCGTAGTTTAAGCTCGATTCAAGAACAATCCGATTGAGGATTCACTGCCATGAAATCACAAACAGGAGCGCCAGCATTTTTCGCGAAAGCTGAAATGGGATCCGTCCGATTTCAGTAGCGAAAAATTTGCTGGCGGTTAATGCCTTCGGCGGCCCGCGTTCGTCCTGTGTCCGCCACGACGCACGACTCCCCTCCGGGTTCGCCGTGGGCCATCCATGGGCTCCCACAATGACTTGACGCCGTGTCGGATGGCCTTGTATTTTGACTCCGCTTCCGCTCGCGCTCCAATTTCGTCAAAACACCCGCCCCCTACGGCTACGGGGGGAGGGGGACGTCGTACACCGCTCCACTACCGTTACGTTTCCTGTACTCGTTCAACGCAATTTTGAAAGCAGTATCGCTCTAGCCTGCGCTCTCTTTTGGTTACCTATGTAAAACGGCAACAGCCCCTAAGCAAACCCGGTCGGGTTCCATTCTTCCATCATCTTCTGGCGTGCCGCATTCAGACGCACCGACATCAATCCCGCAAATTTCTTTAACAATTCGTAACCGAATTTCGGATCTTGCTCGCAGCGTATCAGTATGGCGGCTCCGTCAAAGGCAAGCAATTCCGAATCCTCTTCCGCCCTGGTTTGAAAATGCCATTTATAGGGTAAAATCATCCAGGACCACCCCAGGACATCGTTCCTGCCCAAAGTCTCGATCTCCAGGGCCGGGCCCATGATCGCCGGAATCTGTATGGAGATGAAACCTTTTCTGATCACATAGAACTTGTCCGCTTTTTCGCCCTGGCGAAACAGGATCTCCCCCTTTTTAATCTCGCGAATGCTTGAGCACTCGCACAGGAATTTCAAAATGTCATCGTTTAATTCGGAAAAAAACTCGTGGGACGATAGATACTCGGCAGTTGATTGATTGCTCATTGTTTATTTTCAAAAATGAATGATTTGGATGGATAACGGAATTCTAACGTACCCTTATTGATTATGAAAGCCTGACAGGTAACTCTTCCCTGCCACCGATTTATCAGTCAACGCCGGACAACAAGAAACGGCCGTTTGCATACCTGACGCACCAAATTCAATTTCACCCGGAGTTGTGCAGAATTCCCGCATCCGTCATTGCCGACATATAGTCATTCCAGTCGGCTTCGAGAGAAAGCCGGTCTTGTCTTTTGCTAAAAATTGGCGGTGATCTTAACGCAAAAGGTCAGGGAAAATGCCTCGATTGACTGGACGATTAAAGAATGCGTCAGAGCCAAGCTACAAGTCATCGTGAAACGGACTTTGCGGCAATTCGGCTATCCTCCGGACATGGCATTGCTTGCCACGGAAAAAATTTGCTCAAGCAGGCGGAAATAGCGTAGTCAAACCGAGATAAGTGGCCAGCAGAAAATCCGTTTGCGTTACCTGGGTAGCGTAACCCATTGATTTATCGAATTACGATTGCAAACGAACCTCTTGCGAAGCACTTAATATCTGTATGTCTCATTTATTTTGAACCCATTCAAAGAACCCGCGCCCGAAAAACAAAGCATTATTGGAAAAAGCCGAATCCTATTGTTACTGTCATAGAAATTAAAGGAAAAACCCATGCAAATCGCCGTCAATTTACCGAGTGATTTTGTCGCGTTCCAATCCGCTGCCGACATCGAAAAAGACATGCGCTTTAGTTATTCCCTGTGTCTGTTCAAAAACAGCCGGGTGACACTGGCGAAAGCGGCCGAGTTGATGGGACTGAATATTTACGATTTCATGGCAGCCTGTAAACAGAACGAAGTGGCGGTGATCGATATCAGCAAGGAGGAATTGCAAGAAGAGCGGCCGGCATGAGATCGCTATGATTCTGGTGGCGGATTGTTCCGCGCTGATCGCGCTGGCGGTCTGCGATGGTTTGAGTTTGCTGGAACGGTTGTTTGATTCCGTTTTTGTGCCGGAAACCGTTTATAACGAAGCGGTCCAGCCCGATAAGAAACAAGCCCAAGTACTGAAAGCCTTTTTGCAAGGCAAGGTACGGCAGGTCGATTTGCAGTCTTATGTGTTTTTGGATGCGTTTGCCGACGCAGGCGAAACCGAGGCGATGCTGCTTTATAAACAACTGAACGCCGATAAGTTGTTGATCGATGATCGGTGCGGCCGCAAAGTCGCTAAGATCAACCGAATCAGTACCATTGGTTCGCTAGGCGTTCTGCTGGTCGCAAAAGAAACAGGTTAATTACGGAAATTGCGACGTTGCTGCATCAAATCCAACAATCGAATATCAACAAACAACACCATCTGGTTTACGAAGTTTTGGAATCAGATCGGGCGATTAAGGTCATATTTCGCCGCAGAGGAATCCACCATGAAACGCACAATTTCAGCTTCGATCATGCTCGCCATCGCCGGCTTCGTCTCTACTGCCTTTGCCCAACAAGACCAAGAAGCCAAGGCGATAGACGCCTATATTTCGAAGCAAGCACGGCAACAACGCGGCGAAGAGTATAAAGAGGCGCGGCAACGGATCGATGGCGACGTTAACCGCGATGGCGCGGCCGACGCGGTGGTTCTGTACACGATCGAGAGCCAGCAGGGAACGAATAATTTCGGGCAATACCTGGCTGTCTTCGCAAGGCGGCATGGCAGGCTGGTGCCGCTGGCGCACGCGGAGGTCGGCGGTAAATCGCTGCGCTCGGTAGAATTGGCCGCGGTCGATGGTAACGGCATCCGTCTCGATACGTTGACCAATGGCCCGGACGACGCCTCGTGCTGCCCGAGCATCAAAGGGACGACTCGGTATGTCGTCGTCGGTCGGTCACTCCGCGAGGAAAAATGATCGAATCGGCGGCGCGAGCGGTTAAAATAGATCGCAATGCATAAACCGCCGCCAACGGCCATTTTACCGATCTTCGTATGAATCCCTTGCCAATCTTATTGGCCAATCTGCAAAACGGCTTACGACTGGCGTTTTTCCGTCAATGCAAACTCGAAGGCTTTATTTGCAGCCACGACCAGTTTTTGCTGCTTCTGGGGCTCGATCTGCTGTTCGAAATCGGCTCCGGCTATTTATTGAATTTGCCGGCGCCGACGTTTCAGATATATGCATTGCCGGTCTATACCTTCGATCTGGCCTGTTTTTTGATCGCGATTTATTTGGTCGCGAAGATCATCCGGCGTGAGAACGCGGTGTTGCAGATCGCTGTCGTGATATACAGCCTGGCGCCGGTGCTGATCGTTTTGCAGACACTGTCGCGCTATTTGAATGAGCATGAGTTTGCCGGCTGGCCGGACCTCGGGCTGTGGGTTGGGGGGACGGCTGCCGTTTATCTTCTGGTGTTGCTCGGGCGAGGATTGTATCTGGTCTGCGACCGGCTGCCGACCACCGCGATCAGCGTGGTGCTGGTGCTCTTGTCCATCGATCCCGCCGAATGGTGGTTTGCCGATTACCGCGATTTTTGGTATCCGCCCGACGAACAGGATTCGGAAAGAAGCGACTCCTATGTAAAGTATAAGGACCTGGACGCCGAAGCGCTGCTGTACCGGCAGCCGGCATTGCTTGGCGAGGCGCTGAACCGGCTGCGGCCCGAGCGTAAAAAACATGTCGACCTGTTTTATGTCGGCTTTGCGGGCTTCGCGACCGAGGACGTGTTTTCGATCGAGGTCGATTACATCAAACGCCTGTTCGATCAACGTTTCGACACCGCAGGGCATTCCTTGAATCTGGTCAACCATCTCGACACGCTCGCGGATACGCCGCTGGCTACCACTACCAATCTTGAAGTCGCCTTGAAAGGGATCGGCAAGATCATGAACCGCGATGAAGACGTGCTGTTCCTGTACCTGACCAGCCACGGCAGCAGCGATCATACGCTCTCGGTCGAATTCTGGCCGCTGCCGTTGCACGACCTGACGCCCGAACGGTTGAAGGCGATGCTCGATCGGGCCGGCATCAAATGGCGGGTGATCGTGGTGTCGGCCTGTTATTCCGGCGGCTTTGTCGATGCGCTGAAAGGGCCGAACACGCTAGTCGCGACCGCCGCGGCCGCCGACCGCACCTCGTTCGGCTGCGGTTCCGAATCGGATTTCACCTATTTCGGCGAAGCGGTGTTCAAGGAGCAGTTGCAGAATCGGTTTTCGTTGATTTCGGCGTTCAGGGACGCGGCGGTTTCGATCGCCAAGCGCGAGCAGCATGAGCAACTGGAAGCGTCCAAACCCCAATTGTCGGTCGGTCCATCGATAGCGCCGCATCTTGCCGCGCTCGAAAAATCGCTAACACAGCTGCAATGCGGAGCCGAGCGGGACAAGGCGAAGGCGTGCTGAATGCGCGAACCGGCGTCGAGCATTGTGCCAAACAATGTTACAATAGCCGCCATTCACGACACGCGATCGTCCGCTTTCATCATACCGCTTGCGCTTTGCCGCCAATTCAAGCCTCTTTGCCGACACTTCTGATTCCAAAATTTGCGGTTGCGTTGCAGGAGGCACTGAACCCTCGATGCCATCAGATCAGAAACATTCATCAAACCTTGCGTTATATTGCATAATGAGCCCGATTCCAGCTCAATCCAACTGCGTTAGCCTTAACAGAGCCAGCCGCCTCAATGCTTCAAGCTAATTTGCGCAAGGATTCCTTGCCGTATTTCGCGGACAGTGCCGCATTATTTTCGCTGATCGCCGGAAAGCCCTGGTCGGTCTTTTTGGATAGCGGTTATCCGGCTTGTGCTTTGGATCGCTACGATATTCTGGTGGCTGAACCGATATGCACATTAGTCACGCGCGGAGGCATCACAGAAATTACCCGTGACGGCCACAGCGTCCAATCGCCGGCCGATCCGTTTGAGCTGGTCAAGCATGAACTGGGTAAAATCCAGCAGTCAAAAAATGAGTTACCGTTCAAAGGTGGAGCAATCGGCTATTTCGCGTACGATCTGGCCAGACGGCTCGAGCATCTGGATTCGATTGCGGCCGATCTGGAGCACATCCCGGAAATGGCCGTCGGCATCTACGAATGGGCGGTCGTCGTCGATCATCGCAAGCAAAAAAGCTATCTGGCCGGCATCGCGCACGATCCGGAATATTGGCAGAAGCTGATCGATCAGTTCAGCGTGTTGCCGAATCCGCGTGCGGAAGCACCGTTCCGGGTACTTGGCGAGATCAAGACCAACATGGACAAGACCGGTTATTTCCGGGCTTTCGATCGAATCAAACATTACCTGGCCGAAGGCGATTGCTATCAAATCAATCTATCGCAACGGTTTTCGGCGCCGTGCGCGGGCGCTCCGTGGACGGCTTATCGTAAATTGCGCGAACTGAATGCCGCGCCGTTTAGCGCCTATCTGAATCTGCCAGACGTGCAGGTGTTGAGTTCCTCGCCCGAATGCTTTTTACGGTTGATCAATGGCAAGGTCACCACTAAACCGATTAAGGGAACGCGGCCGCGCAAGGCGGACCCGAACGAAGATCTTCTGCAAATGGACGTTTTGCGCAACAGCCCGAAGGACCGTGCGGAAAATTTGATGATCGTGGATTTGCTGCGTAACGACATCGGCAAGACCTGCAAGCAGGGTTCGGTCAAGGTGCCGAAAATTTTTGCGGTCGAATCTTATGCAACCGTGCATCATCTGGTCAGCACGATTACTGGATTGTTAGCGGACGGCAAACATGCGCTTGATTTGTTGAAACATTGTTTTCCTGGCGGCTCGATTACCGGCGCTCCGAAAATTCGTGCAATGGAAATCATCGAAGAACTCGAACCCTGCCGGCGCGGCGTCTATTGCGGCTCGATCGGCTATATCGGTTTCGACGGCAACATGGACAGCAATATCGTGATCCGGACGCTCGTGCATTCGAACGGCGAGATCCGCTTCTGGGCCGGCGGCGGCATCGTGAACGATTCGGTTGCCGAAGAGGAATATCAGGAGTGTTTCGACAAGGCGGCGGCCTTACTCGATCTGCTCAGGCAGTTTACGGCCACACGATGATCGTGCTGAAGCTCGGCGGCAGTCTCGCGGCGGCCGGCACCTTGGCGAACTGTCTCGATTCGATCGAGCGGAAATTCGCGGGCAGTGCGGTCGTCGTGGTTCCGGGCGGCGGGCTGTTTGCGGATCAGGTCAGACTCGCGCAGCGGCAATGGCGGTTCGACGATGTGACCGCGCATCGGATGGCGCTGTTGGCGATGCAGCAGATGGCGCTATTGTTCAACGGATTGAAACCGCATTGGCCGATTGTCCGGCGAGTTGCCGATCTGCAAAACCTGCCGTCAATCCGGATTTGGTCGCCGGACCCGAATGAACTCGATCGGGCCGGCGTCGCCGCCAGTTGGGACATCACTTCCGACAGCCTTGCGGCCTGGCTTGCGGGTCAGGTATCGGCCGGCGAATTAATTTTGGTAAAATCTGCCGCGATAGAGGGGAGTGAAGGTCTGTCGGAACTGACGGCGCGGCAGATTCTCGATAAGGCGTTTTGCGATTACTCAGCGGAAGCGCGTTATAAAATTACAATAATTAATCAACACACATTGAATGGCTGAACCAAACAAAACGGAGAGCGGCGATCTGGTGACTTATGCCTTGTCGTTTATCCGGCGCTTATTTGTAAAACAAATCAAATCTGTTTATTACAATGCCAGGGAATCGATCGGCGGCGATCACAAACGATCGATCGTGGTGCACCAAGTCGAACAGGCCTGCGTCAATCTGCAGGAAACCCGCAACGAATTCGAGGATGCGTTGCAGCGCTTCAAGATGCTGGTCAACGTGAACGATGCGGCGCTCGAACACCGCTATCATCAGCTGAACCGCAAATACCTGTTCTGCAAATCGAAGTCCGAAGCGGTCAGCGCGCGTATCCGGGCGATCGAGGAAGTTAGCGAGGCGCTGTTTGCCGAATGGGACAAGGAGCTGGACGAATACAGCAACCGTGCACTGAAAAATCACAGTAAGCAGCAGCTCAAGCTGGCCCGGCAGAATTATGCCCGGCTTATCAAGGCGCTGCGCATGGCCGAAGCGAAGATCCAGCCGGTGCTGTCCGCGTTCAAGGATCAGGTGCTGTATCTTAAACATAATCTGAACGCGCAGGCGATCGCCGCGCTGCAACATGAATTCATCGAAATCGGCATCGACATCGCGCAATTGATCCAGGCGATGGAAAAAACGATTGCCGAAGCCAGCAGTTTTGTGGCGGTGCTGTCTGACCGGAAAGCGTTGCCGAGCCCGTAAGTTGATGGCGGAAGGCTTTTGCCTTCTTTCTTGCCGTTAGTTGAGCGGAGCCGAAGCGGCGGGCTGCCCCGTCCACAGAGTTTTCGTGGTGCTCAAAAATAATGGCACCGATAAAACGTTTGGGACGGAGTTTCAAACCCCATCCCGCCCAGATTTTTGATGGGAACTCGCCGGCGCGGCTTGGTCTAAGATTCAATATATTCTCTACAATGGCATGATCATTGCCTTTACATTTGTAGAATTCACACTTCAGTTTATTGAATCCCTTCTCTTTATTGCAGCATTCAGAGGGCAATCATGGCGATTAGCGTCTTCGATATCTTTAAAATCGGAATCGGCCCTTCCAGTTCGCATACGGTCGGACCGATGCGGGCGGCGATGACCTTCGCGAATAAGCTGGAGCAGCAAGGCATCATCGACAAAGTCGATCGTCTCCAGGTTGAGTTGTTCGGCTCTCTCGGCGCGACCGGCAAGGGGCACGGCACCGATAAGGCGGTGCTGCTCGGTCTGGAGGGCGAGGCGCCCGATCTGATCGATACCGCGATCATTCCGGAACGGCTGGCGGCGATCCGGGAGATCGGAGCCATTCGACTGTTGCGGCGCTATCCGGTGCGTTTCGACGAGAAGGCCGATTTGCTGTTTCACCGCAAGGCCTTGCCTTATCATTCCAACGGTATGCGCTTCAACGTTTTCGACGCAACCGGAAGGGAACTGCTGCAAACCGATTATTACTCGGTTGGCGGCGGCTTCGTGGTGACCGGCGCGGATGCGGCAGTTGACAGGTTGACCCATGACGACACCCGTCTGCCATACCCGTTCAGAACCGGCGATGCGCTGTTAAAGCTTTGCGCGGCGCATGACATGCCGATCAGCGCGTTGATGATGAGCAACGAAAAGGCCTGGCTGAACGAGGAGCAAATTCGTCAAAACCTACTGAACATCTGGCGGGTGATGCAGTCCTGCGTCGAGCGTGGCATGCATGAAGAAGGCACCTTGCCGGGCGGCATGAAGGTGAAGCGCCGGGCCGCGAATCTTTACCGGCAATTGATCGGCGAAATCCCCCGGCAGACGCCGGGCGTGCCGGTCGGAACGCTGGACTGGGTCAATCTGTTCGCGCTGGCCGTCAGCGAGGAAAACGCCGCCGGCGGACGTGTCGTGACCGCGCCGACCAACGGTGCGGCAGGCATTATCCCGGCGGTACTGCATTATTACTGGCGGTTTTGCGAAGGCGCGAACGAAGGCGGCGTAATCCGCTTTTTGCTGACCGCGGCCGCGATCGCGATTTTATACAAGGAGAATGCGTCGCTGTCCGGGGCCGAAGTCGGCTGCCAGGGCGAGGTGGGGGTGGCCTGTTCGATGGCCGCCGGTGCCTTGGCGGAAGTGCTGGGCGGCACGCCGGAGCAGGTCGAAAATGCGGCCGAAATCGGCATGGAGCATAATCTGGGCCTGACCTGCGATCCGGTTGGCGGCCTTGTGCAGGTACCCTGCATCGAGCGCAATGCGATGGGGTCGGTCAAGGCGATAAACGCCGCGCGGATTGCATTGCGCGGTGACGGCACACATTTCGTGTCGCTGGATAAGGTCATCAAGACGATGCGCGAAACTGGCGCCGATATGAAAACCAAATACAAAGAAACCTCGCGTGGAGGTTTGGCGGTGAATTTGATCGAATGTTGAAAGCCTGCGTTGGCAGAGGTGGCGCCGAAGAATTGAACAGACGGTTAAGTGGAATTCTTGTTACTTTAACATGTCCAGAAGGACGTTAGTGCTCTTAACAAGACGGGATTGCTAAGCGCAAAGCGATGATAGACCATCACTCGATACTTTCGTTCGTCGTCAAGCAGACTCACTCAATAGCATTTGAGGGAGCGTCTATTATTTGCCCAAGCCCGTTTCGGACCGTAATTTGGGCGTGATACCGAAAGGGCTCAAGTGCGTCAATTGGATGACTGTATTGAAACACCCGTTAATGGGTGCCAGACTGTTACCAGATTAATGGCATGCGCAAGGCATCGTGTGGCGACTCGCAAGTATGTCGAAACCCTGAGCCCTGAGCCCACAGTACACAAGTGCAATGGATGGGTATTGAGGCGTTGTATCGCAAGCCCCACCCGTAAGAAGCGGACGGGACGTGAAATCTATCATTACTTGTTGTTCGGCATGACGACCCATCGCGCCAATCAGGTCTGGACTCTGGATACGCCCCCTACTCGTCTCACCAAAGGTTTCGCTTACCTGACGGCGGTGGTGGATTGGGCCTGTCGCAAAGTCTTGGCGGCCGAATTGGCGATTACCCTCGAAGCCTGTCATGTTGTCGATCTCCTTGAGGAAACGTTCAGACGGTACGGCACACCCGAGATCGTCAACACGGACCAGGGTAGTCGCCAAGTAAATATCCCCCGGCAAAGCCGGGGGCTTTATGTTGTGAACCGCTCAAAGCGGTACGTGGGGTCGCTAACGCGGCCCCAGTTCAATAGCCGCCTAAAGGCGGCTTTCAGTTCCA